>NZ_JAHBRX010000003.1 GCF_018398335.1 Chelatococcus sp. HY11 | reverse complement strand
GTCGCCACGAAGCTCTGGATCAGCCGGTTGAGTTCGTCTCCCTCGTCCCACGCCGGCAGGATGATCGGATGAAACCGGTTTTCAAGCTGCGGATCGGTCCGGATGGCGAGATAGGCGTCCCTCGTCCCTGCCCCGATAATCGGAATTCTCAGTTCGTTGCCGAGAAACCGCAACAGGTTGAGAAATTCCCGCTGTGCCGGTGCGGTACCCGCCAGAAGATTGTGCAGTTCGTCGATGATGAGGATTTGTGCGCCAACCCTCTTAAGGATCGACAACGCCAGCGCTTCAAGATCATGCTTGCGGGCCGTCCTTCGAACCGGCGCTCCCAAAACCTCCAGGAGATGCTGGTAGAAGCGCGCAACCCCCGGATCGGTAAGCATCTGCACCACGACAACAGGGATGTTTTCCTCATCACGGCCGGGCAAGGCAGGCGGCGTATGATCGCGTCGGAATTTTTCGATGATCATCGACTTGCCGTTGTTTGTTGGCCCCAGCAGGAGAAAGCACTGAGGCCGAACGCGGCCTGGTTCGTTTTCAATCGCGGCACTGAGCAGATCGAGCGCAGCCTGTGCCTGCGGGTAGCCGATCCACCATTGGCCACGGATGAAGGCAATTCGTTGCGCGTCGTCTGCGGCGGCAATCTCTCGCAGATCGCGAGAAAGGTGGCTGAGATCGCTCATCACCATCTTTCCATCGGAAATGGCACCAAGTCGGCAGCCTGATCATCGCCGGCGAGCTCGGTTTCGATCGCCGGCATGACAGCCACGCGATCCACCGACGATTCTGGCACCGGCGTCTGTCGCGCCAACTGGCGCCGGGCCGCTCTGGATTTCTTTGCTGCGGTCTTCACCAGCCCACGCTGCTGTTCGACCGTCCTGAAGATACCCTCTTCATCGACCTGAGCCCGACCGCCAGCTTTGATCATCTGGACGGCCTGCCGATGCTCAAAAAGCGAGATTCCCGGCCTTTCCAGACGCCGGCAAGGCACCGTCACGTAGCTGCGGCCGTCCGGCTCGAGTACAAATATCTGCGATAGATCGCGAGGATCGCGACGGATCAGGAAGGACCGGCAACGATCCCTATTCGCTATCCACGGGCGCAAAACATCTGAATAGTAAGTGATGTGGTCGAGCGTGAAGCCATCGCGCTGGATCGTCCGGCGCACGACAGGCAGGAAATCGACCAGGTATTCGCGGCTATTGGCAACTGGTCGCGGGTCGCCATGCTCGGCAATTCCACGCTTCCACCGCGCGAGCGGCGGCTCCATGATCCCTTCGTGGACCTCGTGATGGTAGCGTCCGCTGATCGCCAGAGCCAGCCAATGCTCCAGCTCGGACAACGTTAGAACCGCAGTTGCATCGCTGTCATAGGTTCCCCGTTCGGTCGGATTTGAGAACGTCGTGCCGGGCAGATCATGGATAAGGCCCATCAATGTGCCGATCAGACGCTCGATGACCCCGCCGAAATGAGGTTGGCCCTTCGGGCGATATTCGAGGCCGATCCCATGCTGCTGACAGCCACGAGCGAGAGCTTCGCCATGAAACTCCGCAGCATTGTCAAGATGCAGGAGACGCGGAACACCTGCGATCGGCCACTCCGTATCGAGGCCGAGGCCGTCGAGATAGGCCCTCTTCTCAACGCCAGAGTGGGCGAGGCACAAACCGACACTCGTTGCGGACGGCGCCTCGAACGACACCAGAAAGCCGGTGATGCAACGGCTGTAGACGTCGATCGCTACCGTCAGCCACGGCCGCCCGACCGGGAGGCGGCTGATTTCGTCCACCAGAATGATATCGACCGGCGTGTGATCGATCTGGACGATGTCGAGCGGTCCCGTCGCGACAGGCCCATGGCCCGCGGCCGACGTCAGCCGCCTTGCTGCGCTGCTGCGCGGGCCGTCACGACGCCGCGCTACCTCTTCAGCCCGAATCGTCTCCAGACGACGGCGGATCGTTTTCGCCGAAGGAGCCGGCAATCCGGCCTTTTTGCATCGGAGTTGAACTTCCTCGACGAGACGGACAATCCGACGCTTTTGCCTCGTCAGGTAGGTGTCGTAGATTGCGGCGGTGACAATGTCGTCCACCCGCGCCGGCATTCTGGATCGGCCTCGGCCGCCGGATGGCTTTCCAGGAGCCAGCGAACTCATCAATCCACCTGAGGCCCGAAACCGGGCGACAAGCGTGTAGACCGATCTGGTGCTCATCGCCAGCAGATCTGCCGCAGAACGTGCATCAACGGCTGAGACGAGTTCCTGAGCAGCAAGGGGCGCTATTACCGGAAGTCGGCGCTGCGCCTCCTGCCTCGCTTCTTCAGACAGCCCGAGCGTGCCGCGTTCGGCAATCTGATCAGCCTGCTCATCCACGTCTCGACATCCCTCCCCGCCGAAAACCGAATCGGCGATATTGAACGAGAGTATGGGCAGTTTATGCTACATAGTGAAGACAACTATGGGGAATCAGGGGCCGATTGCTGTGACCATGACCTTCGCTAAGATGTTGATTTTCCATGCTCCGCATTGAAGCTAACTTTGACAACTGACACTGGAATCTCGATGGCCTCGCCCTCCCCTCCCCTTCGCACGCCCGTCCGACGCCTGATTGGCTATGCGCGGGTTTCAACTGAGGAACAGGCAACAGATGCCCAGGTCGACGAGCTCCGTGCGGCCGGTTGCCATATCGTCCACACGGAGCACGGCTCAGGCGCGTCGCGGGTACGGCCTGTATTGACCAGGCTGCTGCGAGAGATCAGCGCCGGCGACGTCCTGGTCGTGGTACGCCTGGATCGTCTCGCCCGCTCGGTCAGCCATCTGCTGGTGGTGATCGAGCATCTCGAGGAGCGCAAGGCGCATTTCCGTTCGCTCCATGACCCGATCGATACCTCCACGCCGCAGGGCATGTTCTCGCTGCAGGTGCTGGGCGCGGTGGCGCAGCTCGAACGCGCGTTGATCGCCGAGCGCACCAAGGCGGGCATGAAGGCGGCGATGGCCCGCGGCAAGCTGCCCGGCAATCCCGGCTTGCGGGAGCGCCGGCCCGAAGCGATCCGCGCGGCCTCGGCGGCGCGGCACAAAGTCTATGTCGGCGACCTGATCGCCTCGGCCTCGACCTGGTTGCCGATTGTGCAGCGCATGCGGCCTCAGCACAATTGGGACGATGTCGTGCGGGTGTTGAACCATCGTGGCCAGAACTGGACCGTCGAGAAGTTGCGGCGCGCGGTGCACCGGCTGGTGAGCGAGAAGATGGCGGAGCCGGAACTGATCCAGCGCGCGCCTCGGCGTCCACCCGAGGACCGCCTGATGACCCTCGTCGCCGGCATCGCCATCGCCGATCCGGATCTCAGCCTGCGCGACATCGCCGCCCAACTCGAGCGGATGCGGGAACGTGCCCCGCGCGGCGGCCGGCAATGGGCCGCCTCCTCCGTCAAAGCACTCCTCGACCGGGCCCGCCGGCTCGGTTTGGTCGTGCCGCAGCCGCGGGACGTTTGAGATGGGGCGGAGGAACGGCTGATGGAGAGCATCGGACGGGCCAATGACCGGGAGCCAGGCAGTCCGGGATGCACCAGCTGCGCTCGCGTCGGCTGAGGAGATGTGCCAGCTCCACTTGCTTCTCTGTAGTTTATTGACTACATATTGATACATGTTCGAGCTCAAGCAGACGTCGACCTTTGCAAGGTGGGAGACACGCCTCCAGGACAAACGAGCCAGAACCATCATCGCAGCCCGATTGATGCGCCTGGCTGAAGGTCTGCCGGGCGACGTAGAGCCGGTAGGTGAAGGCATAAGCGAACTGAGGATTCACCACGGACCGGGATACCGGATTTATTTCCAGAAGCGCGGCAACCTCCTGATAGTGTTGCTGACCGGCGGGGACAAAGGATCTCAAGCCCGTGATATCGCCACTGCCAAAAAGCTTGCCAAGACGTGGAGCCCGCAAGATGACTGAAAAACTGACGACTTACGATCCGGCCGCTGCACTCGTGGACGACGAGGAAATTGCTGCGTTTATGGCGGATGCTTTTGAAACTGGCGATGCGACCTATGTCGCCAAGGCGCTTGGCGTTGTTGCCCGCGCCAAGGGGATGTCCGAAATAGCGCGGAAGACGGGCCTGTCACGTGAGCAGCTCTACCGGTCGTTCAGCGAGCGCGGCAACCCCACACTAAAAACGACGCTCGCGGTGATGCGTGCGCTTGGCGTCGACATGACCGCCAAGGCTCATGCGGCAACGTAGTTTAGCCTTTCAGAATGGAACCGACCGATGGCGGTCCGCCGCGGGTGCCGCCATCTGACAACCGCTCATCGGAGCGTAGTCACTTAAGAGCGCAGAAAGATGGCGGCGAGAATGGCGATAGCGCGGTCAGCCTCATGAACGTTGCAACCTGCCTCGGTAGGCGCTGAGCACCACCGCAGATCCCAGGGCTCGCAACTGAGGAGGCTGGCCGACAGCAGCTTCGTGACTCATTTAGCCCTGCGGCTTGATCTGAGGGGACGCGGTGCCGCAGATTGTCCGACTTATACGGGGTAAGTGCGGCGACGAGGCCATAGCCACACGTAGCATCAAAGATTCTGATGGTCTTGGGACCGAGCTTTTCGATTTTTGGACGCCTTGAGTTTGCGGACGCGTGTCTCAGTGACCTAATGAACATCTGTTGCTGGGAATTCCTCCCAGTCATCATTTGCCGTTTATCGGCAATTCTCGTTACCCCTACCCCTCCGCGCTGACTTGTATGTGGTCGGGAGTGGAGGTGAAAAAAGATCATCAACACTTCGCATTAGCCGGATCGTCAGGTTCCCTGCTGGAACAGAGCTTAAGCCCAGCGTGCAAGCCGCACCCCTCGGTATTTGGACCGTGCTGCTTAGCGCTGGACAGCCATACTCAGGCCAAGGAAATCCATATTGCGCGCTACGCGCAATGGACGCCTGCAGCCTTTTGGACCGGGCGGAAAAGCAAGTTGCTATGTGGCAACTAATGCGCGCAAAGAGGTAAATTCCCATTAACTTTAAAGAGCTTGCGAATCGCTAAATACCCTGTAATCGTACCTACGATTTTTCACCGTAGTTCATCGGGATCTCGTAGATATGCAGAACGACCGTAGCGCTTCCGCCCCGGCCGAGCTTCGGAAGCCTCCGATGGCGGACGTCATCGCTGGAGACGGCGCCGCATTATCAGCGGAACTCGTTGCAATGCGCGAGGCTCTTTTCCCTCCGATTTCAAGAAAATCATTGCGGCAATTCTCCTCGATCGAAACGGCAAAGCTAGTGGGAATTGCGGACGGCTATCTAAGGCAATTATCACTTAGCGGCAAAGGACCGCAGCCATCAATCAGCACTGGGGGGAGGCGTTCTTACACACTCGATCAGATTAATGAGCTACGCGTCGCGCTAGAAGAGGGCTCAAAAGGAAAGCGTTACGTGCCTCGGCGAAATTCTGGCGAGCATTGTCAAGTCCTAGCTGTTGTGAATTTCAAAGGCGGCAGCGGAAAAACAACGACTGCGGCTCATCTCGCGCAGTACCTTGCTTTGCATGGCTATCGTGTCTTAGCAGTTGATTTAGACCCCCAGGCGTCCCTGACGGCGCTTCATGGCTATCAGCCAGAATACGATATCCACGCAAATCAAACCATGTATGCCGCGGTCCGATACGATTCCGAACGGAAGCGGCTAAGTGACATTATTCGCAAGACGTACTTCCCGGGTTTGGATCTTGTCCCAGGCAACCTCGAGCTTATGGAGTATGAACACGATACTCCACGTGCGTTGGCAGAACGCGATGCAGAGCCATTTTTTGGGAGAGTTGCCTCAGCCCTAGGCTCCGTCTCGGAGCAGTATGATGTTATGGTCCTTGATTGCCCTCCGCAGCTCGGCTTCCTCACTCTCGGCGCCCTTTGCGCAGCCACCGGCCTCTTGATCACTGTCCATCCGCAGATGCTAGACGTGATGTCAATGTGCCAGTTTCTCCTTATGGCATCTGACATTCTCAAGGTAGTGCAAGAATCTGGCGGCGACCTTGATTATGATTTCATTCGCTATGTAGTGACCAGATTCGAACCTGTTGATGCTCCCCAAACTCAGATGGTCGCTTTCATGCGTTCGCTTTTCCGCGAACGTGTTTTGAACAGCACTATGGTCAAATCTACCGCCGTCTCCGACGCCGGCTTGTCAAAGCAAACCTTGTACGAGGTTGGCCGCGAGAACTTCTCAAAGCAAACATACGATCGCGCGGTCGAGTCTCTGGATGCTGTCAACGGCGAAATAGAGCAGCTGATTTCCGCTGCGTGGGGGCGCGTATCATGAGCCGCAAGGATACCCTCAAAGCCATGTTAACGCGTCGGGCGGCAGAGTTGCCACATGGCAACTCTGTTCAGGTGGATCAATCCAATACCTCATCGCTCGATAGTGGACGATCAAGATCGGCGGCCGTTGGTGCGATGAGTCGATCTTTAGGCGAAATTGCGAACGCTGCCGAACGCGCGAGAGCGCTAGTGTCTGCAGGCGCCGCTGTTATCGAGATTCCCCCTGAAAACCTTGTCGACTCTTTCGCTCAAGATCGGCTTCATGACGAAGGCGAGGAGTTCGAAACACTTCTGCGCGCTATTGAGACATCTGGGCAAAAAAGCCCCATCCTCGTGCGGCCTCTACCTGATAGGCCCGACAAGTATCAGATCGCATACGGGCATCGCAGGGCGAAGATCCTCGCCAAGCTCGGGCGACCTGTACGTGCTGTTGTACAGACTCTCTCAGACGAAGAACTTGTTGTTATTCAAGGCCAAGAAAATTCGGCTCGGAAAGACCTCAGCTATATCGAACGTGGGTTATTCGCCATAACCTTGGAAGAGCAGGGGTTCGACAGATCAATCATTATGTCGGCGCTGAGCATGGAGAAAACTCAGCTTTCTCGCTTGTTAACTCTTACCAAGTCGATTCCGAAAAGTCTTATCCTTGCTATCGGACCAGCGCCAAAAGCCGGCCGCCCACGGTGGACGGCATTTGCGGAACGGTTAGGCAACATGAAGAATAACGTCAGTCTAGACGACTTACTGAACGATCCACTTTTTCAAAGTGCCGACAGCGACCTTCGCTTTGTGAAGGCATTTGCCAGGCTAGCGCCTGATCGGACCAAGAGCGAGACCGCAAATGTGGATGTTAAATCCGACAGCGGTGAGAAAATCGCCACAATCGAGCCGGCCAGACGTACCATTTCGTTCGTAGGGGGCACCGATGGCGGCTCGGCTTTCGCCGAGTTTGTTGCGGAAAACTTACCGTCGCTCTACCGGACCTTCAGAAATAGGGAGGCTTCTGACAACCTTTAAACAATAAGCAACCCGCAAAAGAAAAAGGCCCCCGAAACAACCGTCCCGGAAGCCTTCTCTGAGTTTCGCAGCTAGAGAATCGCATTTCCCGGAATCACAGTCAAGAGTCCCCGTTGGGGATAATTGCCGTTTCGGCGAGCAGATTTCTTTTGCCTAGCGATAGGTGAAAGAGAATGCAGACGCATATTGCAACGACGCCTTTCGGGCGGCGGACGATGTCGCTTGCCCAGGTGGCTGAGCAGACCAGCGCACGCGCGGCCCCGAAGGATCGCATCGTCCATAAATGGCAGGTGTTCCACCATATCCGCGAGGCACGCGACCGGCTGGGCGCCACAGACCGGGCCCTCACCATCCTCAACGCCCTGCTGTCCTTCCATCCCGAAACCACCCTGGCAGGCGGCGCCGACATCATCGTCTGGCCCTCCAACGAACAGCTCGCCGCTCGCGCCAACGGCATGCCCGCCACAACCCTGCGGCGCCATCTCGCCGTCCTCGTCGATTGCGGCCTCGTCATCCGCCGCGACAGTCCCAACGGCAAACGCTTCGCCCGCAAGGACAGGGCAGGGGACATCGCGCAGGTCTACGGCTTCGATCTCGCCCCAATCGTCGCCCGCGCCGAGGCCTTCAAGGCCATGGCCGAGGCCGTCCAGGCCGATAAACACGCCAGACAGGTCGCCCGGGAGCAGCTGACCCTCCTGCGCCGGGATATCGTCAAGACCATCGCCGCCGCCCGCCAGGAAGCCGCGCCCGGCCCCTGGGACAGCCTGCAACATCGCTATCAGGACATCATCGGCCGGCTCCCGCGGCAGGCCGGCACCGCCATCATCGCGGCGATCTGCGGCGAGCTCGGCGGTCTCTGGCGCGAGATCCGCACGTCCTTGGAAAACCTCGCACAATCCCGGATTCAGGTCGCCAATGAGTCCCATTCTGGCGGGCACATAAAGGAGTCAAACCCAGAATCCCATCATGAATTAGAAAAAAGCTATGCGAGACAGCAAGCAGAAAAGGCAGCACTCGAAAAGCCGGCAATAGCGAACCCGTTCGGCCGCGAAACCGGTTGGAAGTTCAGCCTACATCCCGGCAAGGCCCTGAGCCTGCATCCGGGTCTGGGGCAAAAAAATCCGGACCCAAGTCTCGCCACCGTCATCAAGGCGTGTCCGGCCCTCGTTGAACTCGCCCAGGGGCGGGCCATCCGCGACTGGCGCGATCTCCTCGGCATCGCTGGTCTCGTGCGACCGATGCTCGGGATCAGCGTCAAAAGCTGGGAGGAGACCTGCGCTACACTCGGACCGCAGCGGGCCGCGACCCTGCTTGCCGCCCTCTATGAACGGTCCGGACAGATTGCCAACCCTGGCGGCTACCTCCGCAATCTCACCGAACGCGCAATCCAGGGACGCTTCTCGACCACGCCGATGATCCTCGCCCTGCTCACCGCACAGCTGAAAGGGCGCAGGGGAGGGGAGGCGCTCCATCATCCAGCCCCCGCCGTGGAGCCCCCGAAAGGCGAGGGCCATCCCACGCCCCCCGCCATCACCGTCAGTGCCGCATTGCGACAAAAACTCCGGAGCGGTGCAACGAGGCGACCAAGGGCTGGGGGTGAGAAGAACGATTTTCCCGGATGCCCCCTAGGTGGCTGCCCAATTAACTAAAGCCATGCAAGGCGCGAGAGGGCTGGGATATGTCCGCTATGCGCCCCAAGGACGAACCGCTTCGCGGGAGGGGCCCTGGCCTGAAATGGCGGAATATGCACTTTGAGCGGGTCGTGGCGGTAACCCGACCATTGAGTTCCTTTCAATCAGAGAAACTCGCCTTGACTCACCATTCCACAGGTTCAGCGATCTCGCCGCTTCCAGTTGCACTAGCTTGAGAGTGGCGTCCGCCCCGTCCCCAACAATCAACGGCGCTGTATCGTCGTTGTGGCTTCTGTTCTTTAGTGACGCTGAAGCGGCGTGACCTGTCGCGTGCTTTGATGATCACCTGCTATGAGCGCAAATTGCCTGATACACTGAGCGTGGACGAGGTGGCGCTGCTGGCGATCTCGAACATCTAAGTATCGACGCCGAGCGAACAAGCATACGATCCGTTTGCCGCGCACGATGGTTGCTCTCCCAAAAAAAGCAAGTACATGCAAAATCCAATCTTCCATTCCGACTCCTCACCCGTTTGGGTGAGGCGCTTCTATCCTGATTGTCACATTATTCGACCTTGAATGAGGAGCCACTATAATATTCAGATTCACCCCTCAAATACGCTCCGATTCCATGGATAGTAGTCAAGCGTTTTAATCTCCAGAAGCGTGGTCGTTCTCCTACCCGGCCTAGAATTTCGTCTTAGAAAGACCAGATCACGTCGTGATAGAGAAAAGTATATCTGGAGTATTCCGGATAAGTTATTGTGACAGGAGAAGCAATGTGCGACAGTTCAACTGAACTAGATACAGATAGCGACAGCCCTGCGAGGCGACGCTTCTGCACCCGCGGGGGTTGTAGGGGAAATGGAGATGTTCCGGGAGTTTGTAATAGATCTTTCGGCGACAAGAGCTCAGATAACTTAGAGCAACGATTGCGCTCGATATGGGGTGACTTGCCATTTGGTCGACTTACGTATAGCGGCATCTCGATAGCTACCTCAATGGCCGATCTTACGACCGTCGGCCGTCTGCGTTACGATCTGTTCGTTGAGAGAGATGGAAAATCGTATGCGCAGGCGGACCACCGGCATAGAACGCTTGTCGAAGACGTAGATCGAGTCAGCCTCAACTTTCAAGCAACGGCCTATCAAAGATGTCTCGCCAGCGTTAGGCTCACCCGCGCCGAGGATGCCTATTTGGATTCCCAATTATCCCTAATTGTGCGCGATAATAACCTGATTGATCCTCCGTACGTGGGCTGTCTACTACTGTCTCGTATGATAGTGCGAGTTGAGATGCGAGCGCGCCTCTGCATTCCGGACCTATTTCGGCAGACTTATCGCATTGGCCTTAGATCTGGGGCCAGTTTGGCGTTCTTAGCCACGCGTGAGCCCCTCGTCCCACTTTTCGGTCGCTTCGGGTTTATCGAGACTGGAAGGAAGTTTTTGGATCCGATCGCTGGCCCACTTATTATTTTGGCGCTTCATTTGCGCGATGAAACGAGGCTACGTGAGGTGCGGTCACCTCTGCTCGACGATTTCATGTGCGAGGCGAAGGCGTCTTCAGGACAAGCTGCAATGCAAGGTTTTCTCTCTGTATGAGGAGGCGCGCTATGAATGATGACGTTACGGATCCTCGGTATGAGACGCTTCTGAGTCAAATTAGTCTAGCTCAGATGCTTTTTGGCGACTTGCTGCGTTCCTATCTCGTAAATCATCATACGACAGAGGAGCAGTATGTTAGATACCTGAGCTTTCAGTTTCATCTGACTAAGGATGTTCAGAGATACTTTTTGTCAATTGCCGGTCACCCCGATCTCGCGCGACGGCGGAAGTTGAGGGCCTTTCTGGTCAATTTTGCGAATGAAGAGGAGCTACATTACCTCGTGGCAGCAAACGACCTCCATAAGATTGGACGCGTGCCCCTCGCGATGCCATTTGACGTCGAACTATGGCATTCATACTTTAAATCATTGGTTGCAGATCGCCCGTTTATGCGCATGGGTGCTGCGACAATTTTGGAAAACATTTCCGATGGTCCTGCGCGGCCATGGGTAAAAAAAGCGCTTACAGGCGAATTTTTGACCAAGGAGAATACGAAGTTTCTCGTGCTACATCAACATGAGGCTCTGCCGCACGGCGTTCAAATTATGGATGCGATAGCGACGGCTGGACTGAGCGATCATCATTATGACGATCTTATCCGAGGAGCAAAAAGAGGGACAGTGTTATACTTGCGTATGGCCGAGTGGGCCTTAAAGCCGGATTCGCTCGCGAGCATTGTTGATAGTGGCGCCGCCGTGGTTGGTGCAGAGGAGATGCGCCGGATTGTGGCATTCGAAATGGCAGAGCTCGATGACGATGCGTCACATAATAAGGACACAGTGGGCTGATCGGTTGTGTTGCAAACTTTTCATCAATGGGAAAGTGGCATGGAGGCGATCCAATCGGGATCATCGTGATGTTCAAAGGCCGCCACTTCGATCAGTCTGTCATCCTGCTATGCGTGCGCCGGTATCTGGCTTACAATTTGAGCCTGCGCGATCTGGAGGAGATGATGGCTGAGCGCGGCGTCTGTGTGGATCACGCGACCATTAATCGCTGGGTCAGGCGCTTCTCGCCAATGCTGCTGGAACGCTTCAACCGCCGCAAGCGCGCTGTATCCGGCAAATGGCATATGGACGAAACCTACATCAAGGTCCGCGGTCAGTGGATGTACCTCTATCGCGCCATCGACAGTGTCGGCGATACGGTGGAGTTCCTGCTGCGCGAGCAACGCGATCTGCTGGCGGCCAAGCGCTTTCTGCGCAAAGCACTGCACCGGCATGGTCGGCCCGACTGCATTGTTATCGACGGCAGCCAAACCAATCAGGAAGCTATCATCGCCTGTGACAGCGAAAGCCGGTTACGGGATCGAACGGCCAGAGCCCTGAAGCCGATCCGAATACGCCGCAGCCAATATCGCAACAACCGGATCGCGCAGGATCACCGGCGCATCAAGCGCCGGGTCAGACCGATGATGGGGTTCAAGGCGTTCTCATCAGCTGAGGCTACATTGGCCTGGCCTGACCCTATAAGGTGGTCCAGTTTCAGTCTTAGTGCATGATCGGCTTCTCGGCCATCGCCTGGGCAGACGACGGTGCCGTTCCTCGCGGCGGCGCAGGCCAGATGGTGGCCTTCGGTGCCGGCGGCTTGTAGCCGAGCGATGAGTGCGGCCGCTCGGTATTGTACAACAAGGCGTGAGAACGCCCACGGGACCGAGTTTCGAGAAGTTCTCTACCGGTATCATCCGTGGTTTGGCCGTGAGGTCTGCGTTCATGGCATCGTGGCGAAGTGCGACGGCGTGTATTTCCGCTGCGCGGTGGCGGGCGGCCGTGGGGACCGCTGGCTTGAGGTTCCGGCCTGGATGTTCGAGCGGGCATCATGTCCAGGCGACCTTCGACTGACGGCAGCCCCCTTCGTCAGCCTGGACGCGCTCGCGGAGCTATCGGCGCTGCTCGACCGGGCACTGAAGACGCCCATGGCATCATCGAATGCCCCGCTTTCGGGCGCATCCCGATCCTCTCACGACCAGATTCGGGGAGAGGCCCATGCGAGCGACGACGGTGACGACGGCGGCGACCAACGGCAGGCACAAGCGGCCGCGCGGGCGTCAGCAGATGGATCTGTTCGACAGCGCCAGGCCGAAGGCGGACGGCGCGCCGCTCTGGCCGGAGCTGCCGGAGCGGGCACGCTCGGCGCTGACCGAGCTGATGGCGCGGCTGATCCTCGCTCACGCCGCCACAGCCGTTCCGCTTCCCGCAAAGGAGGCCGGCGATGATCTCTGAGAAGGTTCGACCTCATCACCTGGAGCGCAAGGCGATCCTCTATGTGCGCCAGTCCTCCGCCCACCAGGTGCTGCACAACCGCGAGAGCAGCGCGCTGCAATATGCCATGCGGGACCGCCTGACCGCGCTGGGATGGTCGCAGGTCGAGGTGATCGACGATGATCTCGGCCGTTCCGCCGCAGGTTCCGTGCAGCGTGCAGGCTTCGAGCGGATGGTGGCCGAGGTCTGCCTCGGCAAGGTCGGTGCGGGTTGCGCCCGGGAGGTCTCGCGCTTCGCCCGCAACAGCCGCGACTGGCAGCAGTTGATCGAGATGTGCCGGGTGGTCGACACGGTGCTCGTTGATCAAGAGACCGTTTATGCGCCGCGCCATGGCGACGATCGCCTGTTGCTGGGGCTCAAGGGCAGCCTCAACGAGTACGAGCTCGACCTCCTGCGTCAGCGTTCTCTGGCGGCCCGCTACGCCAAGGCGCGCCGCGGCGAGCTGATCGTCTCCGCGCCGATCGGCTTCGTGAAGGCGGATGACCGCTATGAGAAGGATCCGGACCGGCGCGTTCAGGAGGCGATCACGCTCGTCTTCGACAAGGTCCAGGAACTCGGCAGCGCGCGTCAGGCGCTGTGCTGGCTGCAGGAACATGATCTCGACCTGCCCGTGAAGCAGCGCAACGGCGACACGAGCTGGCGCCGGCCGAACTAAGCCTCCATCCACCGGATCATCGCGAACCCGGTCTACGGCGGTGCTTATGCCTATGGTAAGACGAGCGCCGCGGCGGCCTATGCCGCCGACGGCATTAAGGTGAAGACACGTCGCAGGACACGGGGCGAGTGGCTCGCGCTGAAGCCCGGCGCCCATGACGGCTATGTGAGCTGGGAGAGGTTTGAAGCGATCCGCGCGATGGTGGCAGGCAATGTTCCGACCGGCAGGCATCAAGGTGCGCCCAAGCATGGCGAGGCGCTGCTCGCCGGCCTGACAGCGCAACAGCACGTCGACTGATATCGTCGCGGCCGTGTGCGAACTGGTGCTGATCGCGAGCGACGACCTGATTGCCGGCCTTCTCAATCGCAATGCCCTGAAGACCGGCAATGGCAATCGCTGGACGCGCGAACGCGTCACCTCTATGCGGTCGAATTACCGGATCCCCGTGTTCAAGCCTGCGGCCGATGGCGTCGAGCCCTGGCTCAACCTCACCGACGCTGCCAAGCTCCTCAAGGTCTCGACTAGGACGCTCAGGCTTGCAGCTGAAGCCGGTGAGATCCGAGCCACCCATCCTCTGCCGGACGGCCCTGGGTCTTCGCACGCGCTGCTCTTGCCACAGATGCCGCCCAATCCATCACCGCACGGGCGCGGCAGAACCCAAAATACCCCGCGGGATCCAGCCCTCGGACCGCAGCATCGCCGTGATCCTGCGATAGCCATAGCGACCATACCGGGAAGCCAGACGGATGATGTCGGCGGTGAGCGCCTCTTCATCAGGCCGACCTCTGGGCTTCTTGCGCTGGGCCGAACGGTGCTGGCCGAGAACCGTGCAGGCAAAACGCTCCGAGACAGAGAACTTCGCCATGACATGATCGATGCAGCGACGGCGACGGGCGGGGCTTAGAAGTTTCCCGAGGCAGCCTCTTTGAGGATCAGCTTCTCAAGCGTCAGGTCCGACACTGCCTTGCGCAGCCGGTCGTTCTCTTTCTCGAGTTCCTTCAGCCGCTTCACCTGATCGCCTTTCAGGCCGCCAAACTCCTTGCGCCACCGATAATACGTAAACTGCGTCACGCCGATCGAACGAACCGCTTCTCCGACCGTTCGACCTTGCGACAACAGAACGTCAACCTGACGCAGCTTCGAGACGATCTCTTCGGGCTTGTGCTTCTTCTGGGGCATTCCAACGTCCTCACCGAGGCTCAAGAGCCTACTTCAGGGAGGACCACTTTTCAGGGGGCAGACCAGAGCGAGGACGAGGCATTGTCGGGCCCAGCTCTAAGCTTGGCGATAAAGCGCTCTCCGCCATCTCCCCTAGGGACCCGTCAGGCCCACCGGTGCCGGCTATGCGAAATCGTTGATCAACGCTCGTGTCTGTGCCGATGGAAGGCCATAACTTACTAGCCGCACGTCCAAATCAAAGTCGGCGACTTTGGTCACGGCCCGTCGAATGGCATTGTGGATCCACATCTCATCGTTACCAAATGCGCCTCCGCCGAGCCGCGTCAAGAGAACGATGTTCGACGTGCCTCGCCGCGCGTTGAGGACCCCTGCCAAAAGGGTTGCCTCGTAGGCAGCATCCAGCACAAGCTGCGCGAAGGAGCTCCAGGAAGACTGCGGAATCGCTCCGTAAGAAACAGGAAGCGCGGAGCAAAATGCCTGGCTGACGACCGGACCCGGCCGCCGCTCAGCGTCCGTTACCTCAACATCGCTATGGAGGCCAATGCGGAGCCTGCCTGCGAGAGCCTCCACAGCGTCAGAAGTCATTCCGTCAAGGAGTTGGGTGATCCTTTCTAGGGAGCCTTGGCTTGGTAGTGCATAGCCATTGCGCATGTCCCAGAGGTCGTCGACAGCGCAACAGAGGAGGCGACTTAGCTCCTCCCCAACGCCGGCGAGACCATCAAGTTGGCGGAAGGCCGTTTGGCCGACCTGGTCGCCAACAGGCACGAAATAATTGCGATAGATTGTGGCAGCACCGGCAGCGATGGCGCAGGCCGGTCCTTGCGTGGGGTCGTAGGCGTATCCCGCAACACCATGTTCTGGTGTGACGTCAGGGTGAATCATTTCCAGGGCGTTGAATTGCGATGCAACCTGAAACAGGGCCCCAGCATATTCTGACGCCTGATGCATCTCACGCACATCGCCCTGTACCAGGCTGAGGCGGGGTCTGGATGGGATGCTCCAACCTGCTGCAACCTGTTCCCTCAGATCGTTGAGCGAGGTCATTGAGAAGGTGCCAACCTCGGAGGCACGCCCATTGATCTTCGATTGAAGTCGAGAGTTGTTGAGCTCTAGCAGTGTGCGGGTTTCGCGATAGCCGAGTTCGGAAAAGCCCGTCAGAGATTTGAACCAGTCCATACGTTATCCTTCTTGGACAGCGTATATATCACAGTGCAAGACAGAAACCGTCACATTAGTCGCAGAGCGAGACATACAGAAATCGGCCAATGGAAATCCTGCCTCGAATCACCGGGTATTGATCTGCCGCGACCGGGTGAGTGCGACTTTATTCAAAATCGGACCGGACTACGTCCTGGTTTCTGGTGCCATTATCGTGCTTTCCGTTCAAGCGCCGACTTCTCGAACCAAGCCAGCATGGCGATCAGCTGACCGCGATCCATCGTCCGGAGGCCTTGTTGGCGCTCTTCATGGTCGAGCAGCGCCCGAAGGCTGTCAGCATCTGTGCTGCGCGAGATGTGAAGCGAGACCGACTCATGCAACCGTGCCAGACGGTGTTCGCCGTCGCGGATATGGCGCTCAGCCAATGCGAGTTGCTCGCGAATGGTTGTCCGGACCATGCAATCTCGCCATCGCAAGGACTTCACATGGGGGTGTGATAGCGGAGAATATCCGAGTGGCCAAGTTCGCGGTCGAGCCGGAGCCTCACTGCTCGGACTTGCGGGATCGAAAATGCCTCCCGATTCTTGCCTTGCGGCAGCCGAGGGAGCGGCAAATCGGGAGGCTGCTCACGGGGGAGCGTGAACCCACAGAACCAAGCATGATTTTTGGTGAGCCGCAAACGAAACCAAGGTGATGAACATGGAGACCGTACCTAGCTGACTGCGCCCCACCACTGGGTAATCTAAGTCATCGGCTGGTGGTATGGACGGCCAGCTCCCATGTCCCGTCGCTGGTTGGTCAGCGACGCTTTGTCAATGCCCGAAGTTGCTCGAGCGCCACTGCGAGATCATTATCTGGCAATGAATCAAGAAGCAGGCGTGCTTCAACATCCATCTGTAGGCGTTGATCCGACTTCTGTGCGTCAGGGACATCGAAGAATGTTCGGACGGGGACCTCCAGCGCCTCGCTTAGCTGGACAAGTGTCTTCAATGTTGGCCAGTTAATAGCACGTTCCCATTGAGAGACAGCGTCCACCGAGCGCCCGGCCTTATGGGCGAGTTCCTCCTGCGTCAGGCCTTTCTGGCGACGAATCTCTCTCAGAATCAGACCGAACTTGGCGACAGCGACCATTGCGCAGTTTTGCGCTGGCCAGGCGCGGCGTTGAACAGATTGAACTACGTACAGATGTTATTTATCCGTAGAATACTACGGATTCCTGTTGAAATTGCGATTGGGTTCCACTATCCCTTAGGCACCAATTGAGAGGCTATGAATGGAAGCCACCACCCCACAAATGAGGAGCTGCCCATACTGTTCGGAAACGATCAATGCGCAGTCCAAGAAATGCAGGTACTGCAACGAAATCCTTGACCCTCAGATGCGCGAACTCGAGATGTTGAAGAGGCAGCAGCAAGGCACCTCGCAGGTCTTCATGAATGCCGGAGGAGGCGGTGCCGCAGCGGCAGCCGCCTCAGCAGTTGCCGGTTACGCCGGTCCCATCAAGCGGTTCCCGCACTGGTTGCACATCATCCTGTCGATCTTGACCGGTGGGTTATGGCTGCCGGTCTATCTCCTGCTGTATGTGTTCCGTAACAAACGCTACTATTTTTGAGACCGCCGCCATGAGGATCCGATGGGTTGCCAGGGCTGCGCTGCCCTTGATCGTTTTCACGGTGTTTGTCCATCCCGTCATTGCCGATGACCGGGTACCGCTGCGCGATGGGGTCTACACTGAGACACCACAACGATGCGCGGAATTCAGACGGGGCGAGCTCGACTTTGCGCCCTATGAAGTCGACAAGGGTGGAAAACAGTTTCAAGGACCAGAGACTGCCTGTGTGGTCGCCATGATAAAAATGGTCCGGCCCCCGCATCGCTATCACGTCGAGACCACCTGCCGGGAGTTTGGCGAGACCTTCACGCAGTCCTTCATCCTCGATGTCCCGACGCGGGAGCGGTTCAGCCTCGAGGGCGAGGACTATCAGTGGTGTATCCCCCTTGCGAGCACTATGCAGAAGGCGCCCGCGGCGCCGCCCTTGCGGGGAATGGCAAGCAAGGCGCTGATCGACTATTGGGCGGATCAGAACGATGCGTGCCGAGGAGGCTCTGGCGATGACCCTGCGACCGACAAGGCTTGCAGTCGCCGCGCGAATGCGGCGGATGAGCTCAAGAAGCGCGGGCTTTGCTACAGATCGGTCAAGGGCGGCCAGGATTGGGTCCGGTGTCGGCGGTGAAGGTGTCAAGGCAGCGTCACGCAGGTCGGGGAATGGCGGGCGGGGCTGTCGCCCAGTCAGCGAGAGGATGCGCAGACGAAACTCTGGAGAGGCAAGTTCGGGCCTTCCATGCCCGGCTGTTTCCTGAAGAGTATGACGAGATTTACGACGACACTGTGGATGCTACACTGCGGAGACAAGGCATCAATCCGATGAGCGCCGACTCTATCGCACGCGTCGATGCTCGCCGGACGGAGCTCGGGTTTTCTCCCTACACTGTCACAGGAACCACGGTCCGCCTGGCAACGCTCGATTGGACGCGTCACATGGTACGGCAGGGCAGGCAGGCTGAGGTCGAAAGCCTGTGTGTCCATTACGGCCTTTGACCTGGCGACCCGGCTGGGCAATTCGTGATCAGCAAGAAGTCATCATCGAGGACAACCAGGAACGATTTTGAACACAGGAACCGTTGATTCAACCATCCTGCCGATCCTTGGGGCAAGGAGCAACCTTGACCATCGGGCCTGGTCCATCGGCTTTGCCACGGTCGGTGTTGCAGATTGGCAGATCAAGGATCGGCTCTCGCGTATCTTTGGGTCCGGACCGGGCGTATTCTGGCTTTCGGTCAGGCGCGCGTCGCTGGCCCACATCCTCGATCACTTTGTCAGCCATCGCCATCCTGGCTATCGCTATCCGCAGCTCGCGCCAGTCCCGGCGGGCGGGCACACCTTGTATGTTGGCTACACAGCCAACCTTGAGGTCCGGTTGTTCGAGCATCTGACCCATTCACATACGCAGAGGGAAGCTCTGCATCTCGATACCTGGGCACAGGGCGTTCATGGGATCCTGTGCGTGGATGCTATCAGGTGCGGTCGGGTGGAAGAAGCTAATCGCGTCGCCCAGCGAAAACTCACCCCAATGTTCCTTCCTGTCGTGGGGGATGGCCTTCGCGCTGGTTCATAAGTACGTCGACGGAATACCAGTCTACCGCCTGGTGCAGACATTCGAGCGCGCTGGAGTTCCTGTCAGCCGCGGAGGTCCGGGCCATCGGGTGATCGTGTCGTGCGAAAAGCATCTCTCCCGCATATGGACTACCCCCTGTTCGTTAGACAAAGCCGGCCTATCCTTTGAGCATAGGAGGTTGGTCATGAGTTCGCAGAGATTTGCACCGGAGTTTAAGGAGGAGGCGGTCAGGCAAGTCATCGAACGGGGTTACTCCGTGCCCGATGTCGCGTCGCGCCTGGGTGTGTCGGCGCACAGCCTGTACAAGTGGGTCAAGGCTCTTTCGCCCGACAGATCCGAGCAGCAATCGAAGGAACTTCTGGAAGCTAGAAGCGAGATCCTTCGCCTACGCGCTGAGATGCGTCGGGTCGAAGAGGAGCGCGATCTTTTAAAAAAAGCCGCGCGGTACTTTGCCAGACAAGCCGAGTGAAGTACCGCTTCATGAACGAGCATCGGCATGACTATGCCGTCACGCTGATGTGCCGTGTCCTGCGGGTTGCCAGGGCCGGGTTCTATGCATGGCTTCATGCTCCGGTATCGGACCGTGACACCGAGGATGCCCGGTTGCTGGAGCTCATTCGACACTCCCATGCGGCCAGCCACGAGATTTACGGAGCTCGCCGGGTGTTCGGCGACCTGCGGGAAGTGGGCGAGACCTGCGGCCTGCATCGTGTCGAGCGGCTCATGCGGCGCCACAAGATCCGGGCTGTCCGCGGCTACAGGAAGCCTCGGCCGTTGGCCGGCCGCCCGTCACTCCTCGCGCCCAACCGTTTGCAACAAGCGTTCACGGTGGACACGCCTAACAAAGTATGGGTCACCGACATCACCTACAGTGCGCCTCGACCCGGATGGTCCGGGGTGCATATGACTGGAATGCATTGAGAAAGGAGGAAACGTGACTGCCTTGCCCTCTGCTGTGAGGGGGCATGAGCCCAAGCGGCGGTGACCTGCCGTCAACTGGCAGGGTGACGTAGCCCGCAGGTAAAGGGAATTGAGGTGAAGCCGTTACGCCGAGATGGTTCCCGAGGCTGTAGCACTGGAAGGTTGAGGAACACGAACCGGTTAATCCGCATCCGAGGGTTGAAATGTCGCCTTCGCCTACACGGCTTAACAGGCGAAATGCCGATGAGGTCGCCGGAGACGTATGTCGGCGGCATCCGAATGTGGGCGTACATGTAGGTCGCCTGCAGGGAGCCATGGGGAGAACATAGCCAGACCATGGCAGCGGCATCGACTTGCGGGACGCAAGGACAAGGACTGCGACCGGCAACCTCCCCAGTGCGTGGAATGTCCAGCATATGAACGAGAGAAGGCATGATGGAATGCCCACGATGTTCTGCGTCGCAAGGGAGTTGACCCTGATGTCCATCATGCCGGCGGAGTTCCCGTAGTAGTCCGCGGCAGGGAAAGCCTGTCACATGGCGAAGGGGAGCAGTTCAATCTGCTTGGAGTGCAAATTACCTGACCACACGAGGTGAAGACCTTTGATAATCAGCGAAATGCAGCACAAGCTCGCAACATGGGCTGAAAGCGATCCGAACCGGCGGTTCGATCGTCTTCTTCGGCTCATTGCCGATCAGGAATGGCTCGCTGTAGCGCGACAAACAGGATGAGGATTGCGCGTCAATCAGGATGAGAATGTGATTGTCGCGGCGCGTCATTCAGTGGCGATTTTAATTGTCGCTGGCAAGGACCTCGTTCTCATCCTGATTGTCGCGGATGGTCTCGAGGACTTTCGGAGTGGTGTAGGCGGCAGGACGTCCAGCCCCGGTGCGGCGGGCCTGAGCCGTGCGCCGGCGATAACTTTCGACGTTCATTTCGAAGATCGTGGCGTGATGCACGAGCCTGTCGACCGCAGCGAGCGTCATTGCCGGATCCGGGAAGACGCGGTTCCATTCGCCGAAGGGTTGGTTGGCGGTGATGAGCAGGGATCTACGTTCGTATCGGGCACTGATCAGTTCGAAGAGGACGGAGGTCTCAGCCTGGTCGCGTGAGACGTAGGCGAAGTCGTCGAGAATGAGCAGATGATACTTGTCGAGCTTGGCGATTGCGGATTCCAGCGTCAGTTCGCGGCGAGCGACCTGCAGACGCTGGACGAGGTCAGAGGTGCGGGTGAACAGTGCTCGCCAGCCATTTTCCACCAATGCCAAGCCGATCGCCGCCGCGAGATGGCTTTTGCCGCCGCCTGGCGGGCCGAACAGGATGAGATTGGAACCCTGGTCGAGCCAGCCATCGCCGGCGCACAGGGCCATGACCTGGGCCTTGGAGATCATCGGCACGGCCTCGAAGGCGAAGCAGTCCAACGTCTTGCCCGCCGGCAGGTGGGCTTCAGCCAGATGACGCCCGATCCGGCGGCGATCGCGTTCGGCGAGTTCGTGTTCGGCGAGAGCTGCAAGGAACCGGCTCGCGGGCCATCCTTCCTTGTCCGCCTGGGCTGCAAAATCTCCCCAGATATGCTTGATGGTTGGCAAGCGCAGTTCATTGAGCATCAGGCCCAGGCGCTGTGCGTCGATCATGGCAGCCGTGCTCATGCCGCTTCTCCCTGTTCGATCAGCCCGTCGTAGATCGAGAGCGAGACCATCTCGACCACGACTTCGGGCAAAGTGGCGGGATCGGGGCTGAAGCGGGCCCGAAGTGCCGACAGGCATGGGATCCTGCGGAATGCCAGGTCCTCCTCCAGGATATGGGCGAGCTCCGCCTCGCAGGCGCGCTCGTGGGCCATGGCCAGAAGTTCGACCATGATCCGGCAGGCTTCTTTCTCGCCCACAGCTTCCAGCAAGTGCTCGAACATGAGGCGGTAGGGCGCGCGGGGGAACAGGCTGTCGCGATAGACCAATCCCCGCAGCGCCATCGGCTTGCGGCGCAGGGAATGAATGAGATGGCGATAATCGACAACGTGGCCGTGCTTACCGTTCACACCGGCGCGGCCGCGCTGCAGGGTCATGAGCCTTGTGCCGCCGATGAAGACATCGAGACGGTCGTCGTAAAGGCGCACTCGCAGGCGATGTCCGATCAGGCGCGAGGGGACCGTGTAGAACACCTTGCGCAGGGTGAAGCCGCCCGAGGACGTCACTGTCACGAGGACTTCCTCGTAATCGGTAGTCCGCGCGTTCGGGAGGGATTGCAGCGCCTTGCGCTCAGCATCGATGCCGGGACCATGGCGCCGGTTCCTTGCGGTCACGACTTCGTCGATGAAGCGGCGATAAGCGGCAAGGTCGGTGAAGTCCGTGGTCCCGCGCAGTAACAGCGCGTCCTTCACTGCAGCCTTGATATGGCCGTGGGCGCTCTCGATCGCACCGTTCTCGTGGGCAATGCCTGTGTTGTTGCGCGTCGGCTCCATTCCATAATGGGCGCAGAGGGCGTCATAGCGCCTGGTCAGGTCGGCCTTCGCATCGGCGTCCAGATTGCGGAAGGCGGCCGACAGGCTGTCGGTGCGGTGGAGCCTGGGCGCTCCGCCGGCAGACCAGAGCGCATTTTGCAGCCCTTCGGCCAGGGCGACGAAACTCTCGCCGCCCAGAATGACGTGCCCATGTTCAAAGCCGCCGCAAGGCAGGCGGAAGTGATAGAGCAAGTGATCCAGCGGTGCCCCGGCGATGGCGACCTCCAGATCGTTCATGCACGTAAAATCGGACATGCCGAGCCGCCCCGGCTCATGAACCTGCCTGAAGATGACTTCCCGATCCTGGCCGTTCAGAGCGCGCCAGTCACGAATACGCCTCTCCAGGGTTCGTCGGGAGCCGAACTCCGTATCCGGGTACCGGCGGCGCAGTTCCTCGAAGATCGCGACAGAGCGAAGACCGGGAGCGGCCTCCAGCATCGGCACGACAACCTCCTCGAAAATGCCCGATAGCGGATCAGGGCGCCGTCGGCCGCGCGGCGCCTGTCGCTGGGAAGGCAGGCGCGCATCCTGCAGCACCCGATAGCCGGTCGCCGGGCTGAAACCGGCCTTGGCCGCTGCCAGGGCGACGGGATCGTTACGTCTGTGGGTCATGAAAAGTCTCACCTGATGATCGTTGATGTGTCGGCCCGCCACACGCCAGGTCCTCCTTCCCAGGAAAACCCAATGCATAGCGCCCGCCAGACCATCACAGGCACCCTTCAAAAGGCGCCTCCTGCGTTCCGGCATCGGCTACGGGCTACGCCCTTCCCCAATCCCGGAACGCAGGATTCATCTTGTTTGTCGCGCTTTCTCACCCTGAACGTCGCGCGACAGCTCGCCGAGGCTGCCCGGATCGTTCTGGCGTCGAGTGGCGCACGGACACCGGGCATTGACGGAATAGACAAGCGACGGATGCAGGCCGGACTGGATCGCCATCTGGCCGACTTGCGGACAAGCCTGCTGAAGGGCACCTATCGCCCGAAGCCGGTCAAGCGGATCTATATCCCGAAAGCCAATGGCAAGCTACGACCACTGGGTATACCGACCCTGACAGACCGCATTGTCCAGCGCGCCATGCTGATGGCCATGGAGCCGATCTGGGAGAGCGACTTCCATCGCCTGTCCTATGGCTTCCGGCCGGAACGCAGCGTGCATCATGCCGTCCGCACCGTGAAGTTGCAGCTTCAGGATGGCACGGACACGACGAGAGGTCGCTGGATCATCGAAGGTGATCTGGCGAGCTACTTCGACACCGTTCATCATCGGCTGCTTCTGCAATGCGTACGGCGGCGGGTGCGGGACGGACGGTTTGTCGATCTTCTCTGGCGCATCCTCAAGGCGGGTCACGTTGACCGTGGCTTGTTTGCGGCTTCCAGCGAGGGTGTTCCGCAAGGCGGCGTGCTGTCGCCGGGCAGGGCGCTCAAACCCTCGCCTCACTTCGAAGCTTAAGCGTCCCCATTTAGCTCGTCAATATGGCATGGCGTATACACAGCCTCCTTAACCGATCCGCAGCGTGAACCAGCTAGCGCCGGTAGGATATTAGCTCCCGCCGTGGTCCGACCAACAGCCCTAATCCGTTTGGGTGATGCGTGCGCTTCAACGCTTACTCACTCTTTTATTGGGATTTATTAGGGAAGAGGCAAATGACCGCGCAACCTGGTTATCGCATAAAGCTCGACGTGATGTCGGGGTTTCGACTCGAAACATGGGTCTACAGCCGCGCGACAGGAAGCGCTTTGGGGCGCGACTATGAGATTGCGCCTGACGGCGTGGACACGTCACGGGGATCCGGTGGGGCGCTGGACTTTCTTGACATCTCGGCAGAAGGAGGCGCCGCCTATCTTGGACCGCTATCG
Source organism: Chelatococcus sp. HY11 (assembly GCF_018398335.1). Taxonomy (NCBI): domain Bacteria; kingdom Pseudomonadati; phylum Pseudomonadota; class Alphaproteobacteria; order Hyphomicrobiales; family Chelatococcaceae; genus Chelatococcus; species Chelatococcus sp. HY11. The sequence goes on along the minus strand of NZ_JAHBRX010000003.1, from coordinate 133,357 downwards.
ACCAGCGCGGCAACAAAACTTTCCCCGATTTTTGACTTTCTCGGTGGACTATTCGGCGTGCAGGTGCCAGCGCTGCTGACAGGCGGTCTTGGAGTACGAGGGGGTAACGGATCAGCAGTGAGCGTCGAAGGAGGTGAGCAACTCACGTTTCGCCTCGGCAGCGAACTCTACGGGCTCAGCCCCAACATCCGCACCCAAACGATCGATACCGCAAAATTCGATTTCATCAATGTGAAAGGCAGCGGACTGGTGAAGGCAGAGCTACTCTTTGCTGGAAGCAAGGTAGGTGAACAGCTCGTCCCCGTGAGTGGAAATGGGATAGTAATATCGAGCCCGCACCACGAATCCTTTGACGAAATCAGGCTTAGTGCGCAGGGCAGCCTGGCTTTCTCAATTGCAGGTGCCGAGTTTCTGACCCAAGATGCTAATTCTGCTCCAATCGCTCAGACGCTCACCATCCATACACCCGAGGACGTAGCTATCGACCTGGGCTTTCTGGCAATTGACCCCGACGGGGATGTCATCACGTTCTCAACCGCTCCCACAAGCCCTCATGGCATCTTCAGTCAGGCCTCCGATGGCCAATGGACGTTCACGCCTGATGCTGATTTTAGCGGGATTGTACACGCGGGCTACATTGTAACTGACGGGATCCATTCGTCACATGGCGCAATTCAAATCACGGTCGATCCCGTGAACGATATGCCAGTCGCGAATGCGGACAGCTATGCCGCCCAAGGCGGTCAGCCACTTATCGTATCTGTTGCTGATGGCGTCTTGCGTAATGACAGCGATAGCGACGGGCCCTCGGCCCTACAAGCTGCGTTGGTGGAAGGGCCATCACGAGGAACTTTAGAGCTCGCAGCTGACGGCTCCTTTGTCTACACGCCCGAGGACTATCGGAAAAACTGGTACGATGATGAGGACTATAGCTATCATTCACGACCAGTAACATTCACATATCGCGCAACCGATGGTAGCGCCACTTCAGCTTTAACAACAATCACGATCGACTTGCAACTAGGGCCCGGCAAGTTGATATACGGCAATGGGCCTGATCCTTCGCCAGTTTCCGGTCATTTCCGCTCCACGAATGTTTATTACTATAATTCCACAGAGAACGTAAGAGATATTGCGGGATTCCACGATGCTATCAATGCCATTCGCGTCGCTGAGGAAATGTCTATTGAGCTATTTAGTTACGGGTCTTACTCGAAAGGAGATCCAACTTTGCCAGACACCGTCTTCCGGATCACAGATGGTACTGAAGAGGCCTTTATAACAATAATCGACACGCCTATGAGTCTAAACGGAATAGATCTCGTTCTCGACCAAAATCGCTGGGATTTCCCATGGCCGCAGCCACTGCCTTAAAGTTTATCTCTACTCCGAGGGCACCTTCATTAATAGACGTACAAGCTCAACCTGCCGGTGTGTGCCAGTTTTCAGAAAGATCGAGCGGAGATGAGTTCGGACCGTCTCGCGAGTGATGCCAAATTGTTCGGCCGCCTCGCTAAGGGATCGGCCATCCAATAGCGCAGAAACCAACCGCTGCTCTGCTGCCGTTAGCCGGTAGGGGTTTCTTGCGTTATCCTTTACGACCATTTCGATTCGGTGGGCCGCACGCTGGAAGATGACTAGTGCATACAATGTCGGAGGAAAGAGTGACGCTATCCCAGAGAAATTGCTAGTCCGATCGCGAATGGGAAGAACGATGACATTGAACGAGCCAGACGGTTGTCGCGCAGACGTTACAGGCTTGGACTTCTTGGCTCCGCAGGCTCGAGCTACTTGTTCCTCCAGCCATTCGTTCCAACCACAGGGGCTCAGGAGCAGTCTCCCTTTAGGGGACAATGAGAGTGTGCTTCCTGATTCAAGCAACTGCTGCGCAGCGCCGTTGTGGTCGCGAACCACGCAATTGGTGTCGACGAGAAAGGCCGCTTCGGTCAGAGCTCCAGGCAGGTCTGTGCGGGCAGCGGTGGGGTGAAAAACACGCGCTGCGGCTATCGACCGACGGAGACGAGGCGCAATAGCGGAAAGTAGCTTCCTCGCATCGCGGTGATGAGCCTCGTTGTGCCGGATGCTATAATGAAGATCGATAGAGGCATTTCGACCGCTCTCCTGAAAGAGCTTCAGGCCCGTGGCGCTAAGCGCATTGCCAGCGCCACGGAGCCAATCTGTATAGAACTCGGTATTTTCGAATGACGACGACGGCAATGTGTCTTCCGTCCATACGGGGACCATTAATGGCGCCTCCGCCATTATGGGAACCCACGGATTCAGTGCGGCATAGTGCTGGGTGTAAGACGCTATATGAGTCATATCCCAGCCCCGAAGTAGGACCGGTGTAGTGCCGGGTGCCAAGGAATCTCGTGTATGAAGCACAATTTGCGTCTCGGGCATGAGGCGATGCATCGCATCGAGCGCGTCGTCCCACCCTTTAGGGTCGAATGTCGCCTCGTCGATAAGCTCCCCAATTTCGGCTACGCGCCGCGAAAACTTGTTAGTCATTGCAGCCTTCCCCCCAGCTGCGCCATTCGTCTGGATCTTATTTTAACACACGATCGGCAGAAGCACAGCGGACGGATAAGATGCCTAGAGAATCGCCCGTCGCCGAGCGGCACACAGGGTTGGGGCGAATAGAATAGATCCGTTCAGCTAAAGCGCGAAATCTCAGTCTCAGCAATGAAATGGGGGAGAAAGTTCGTGAGGCCAAAGAAGGAACAAATAGCAGCTCCCGCGACTGCCGGCGAGAGAACTCAAACACTTCTCCGTGCAAGTATGGAGCAAAACTTCATCCCGCCATCGAATCACAAGCGAGCCTACCATGCTGAAATTAGCAAGCTCCTGAGACAGGCGGGCGGCACTGGTGGAGTGTTTTTATTAGCAGTGTCCCTGAATACACCTCTCCACTCGCAGACGGGCGGACCCTTGAAGGAAGGGGAGCGACGCCAGAGATTGCCGCACGCAATCTCATGGTGGCTCTGGTGGCCTCCCACTGCAAAATCATTGCACAAACGAAACCCACCGAGCGGGGGAACGCCCTGGCGGGTCGGGAAATGAATCAGGGTTTCTAGCCGTCGGCTCAGAGATCGACGCTTTTCGTAAAGTACGGCGCGGGGAATGTCTAGGTCAAGTATGGGAGCTGTCGGAGGAAATTCCAGTTTGCGAAATTAGTTACGTTCACTAGAACCACTGTAATTGGCTTAAGCGGTGCCGTGTTCGACGAGGGTCAAGGCACAGTTTGTGGCATCGACCGGTAGGTGGGGGCGAGATATGGGGGACTATCCGAATGTGCGCGCTAATGGCGCGCAGATAGAGATCGAGCTTGAACGGGGCTTTAAGCTTTCAGCTTACGTCGGCGATTCGAATGTTGCGGCCTTGCTTGAGGAGCTGTGGAGCGTAAAGGACAGCTTGGCCGTTCGTATCGCTCTTTTGGAGAAGCATCTGCGAGAAATAGATCCCCGAACATCGGTGGACGGGGGACACATCGAGCTCCTCCGTGGGCTTCGTCACCAAATCGGCGAGCTCGAAGTGTCCCTGGAGGCAGACCAGACGCAACACCTTTGTTGAAGCCAGTTTCCTGCTGTGGCAGGTTCTCGCCATGGACGCCAAGATCACACCATTCCCTTCCACGCCTCTGCCAGATCGGGCGCTCGCAAAGCTTTATCGAGCTGAGGCAGCGGTGTTCCAGGCCGGCATTAGCGCGGAGATCGATCGCGGATCCGTGGAGTGTGTTCATGCGCCCCGATACCGGCCAGATAATAGCTCATGTCGCCATCATTGACGGGCGAGGTGGTAGCCGACAGCCCAGCCTTCAGCCGGCTGGTGCGAGGCCAAGACATCAAGGAAATCCTTGATCGTCTGATTTCGAGGCTCATGACCACCGGCTATGATCATTCGAGCGCAGCCATCACGAACCGGTTGTGTCGCAAATTCTGAGATCGTTTAAAGACTGCATTGTCTTAACGGCTTTCAGGCGGCGATTGCCTCGAATTGCGTCTTCAGGGTTGGCCTCGGGTTGAAGGCAAAACGTCCCTGATGCTTGCGCATCATATGAACCATCTCGAGGCCGGCCAATGTAGCCTCAGCTGATGAGAACGCCTTGAACCCCATCATCGGTCTGACCCGGCGCTTGATGCGCCGGTGATCCTGCGCGATCCGGTTGTTGCGATATTGGCTGCGGCGTATTCGGATCGGCTTCAGGGCTCTGGCCGTTCGATCCCGTAACCGGCTTTCGCTGTCACAGGCGATGATAGCTTCCTGATTGGTTTGGCTGCCGTCGATAACAATGCAGTCGGGCCGACCATGCCGGTGCAGTGCTTTGCGCAGAAAGCGCTCGGCCGCCAGCAGATCGCGTTGCTCGCGCAGCAGGAACTCCACCGTATCGCCGACACTGTCGATGGCGCGATAGATGTACATCCACTGACCGCGGACCTTGATGTAGGTTTCGTCCATATGCCATTTGCCGGATACAGCGCGCTTGCGGCGGTTGAAGCGTTCCAGCAGCATTGGCGAGAAGCGCCTGACCCAGCGATTAATGGTCGCGTGATCCACACAGACGCCGCGCTCAGCCATCATCTCCTCCAGATCGCGCAGGCTCAAATTGTAAGCCAGATACCGGCGCACGCATAGCAGGATGACAGACTGATCGAAGTGGCGGCCTTTGAACATCACGATGATCCCGATTGGATCGCCTCCATGCCACTTTCCCATTGATGAAAAGTTTGCGACACAACCCGCGTCGATGCCGCTGGATCCTGTGTTTGCTATGGCTGGGAGCGATCCCGTTGACGGTGGAAACCATCTGGATCAGGCGATCTGCCGGCGCGTTGAGACCTGTTGGCCAAAGCCCAAAGCTGCTTCGCGACATAGGACGTTGTCGACCCGGATCGTCCGGGGATAGGTGATGTTGCGGCCGAGCGGATAAGAAATGAATCCGAGAGTCGAGAAACAGGCCTTTTCGGGCGCGTTCTTCTTTGCCTTAGGCGGTGTTCAGATCTTTGGGCCGCTTATTTTGGCTGATGCACCTTTCCGGCACGACGAACGGCGTCTGCGACTTTGCGCTTTCGTGCCTTCACCAAGTTGACCTTGCGATATTTCTCAAGCTGCGTGACTTCCTTGGCCACCCAATCGGGAAGGACAAGACAGGCTTCCTCGCTTGGCAGCTCGACTTCAGCAAGGATCACCCCCTCCAAGAGGCCGTGATATTCGTCGACGACCCATTCGCGCTCACCGAAGATGATATGATGGCGCGTTTTCTCGAGAACGTCGCCTTTGCAGTGTTGCTCCAGCAGGATCAAGCCATCGGACGCCGGTATTTCATATTCGAACTCGTCCCTGACCAATCCCCTACGCGGGCCTTTCACAGTCAGTGTCGCTTTTTCATTGTAGAAGCGGATGCGGATTTTGCGCCCGTCATAAAAGGCTAGAATTCCATCACGCAGCCGGATGGAGCGAGAAACGGCCTCCCTCCAGCTGTCGTTCGCAAGAAGGAACTTGCGTTCGATCTCTTTCGGCATCGTTGGCGTCACCTGCAACTGGTACATAACAAACTGAACTTTAGCTTGTTCAAATGACAAGCTGACTAACAGCCTCGCGTCTGCATGGCCGACCGCGCCCGGCTACGCCGTGACCCCCCAAGAGACCAAGGTTGCGTGGATAGCGGCCCGTCCAGTTCTTGCGATCAGCAGAGAAAGGCCGCCGTCGGAGCGAGCTATTTCAGCGGCAAAAAAATTCCCGCGATCGCCCCATGCTTCCGCACCTCCGGAACGAGGCCCACCCCCTGGCAATAGATCAGGAAGTCGCATGCTTCCTCTCCGCTGGCCAGAAGTCAGTCGCGATAAACTGCCGATGGAAATGATTTTCGAATAAGGCGATTGGAGTGCCCCCCGTTTGGCCGGACATCCGGCTATTGGGTTTGAGCCCTGATGAACTCCCGTGGGGAGCGCATGCGGAGCGCTGAATGAGGATGGATCTCGTTGTAGTCCTCGATCCATCCGGCGATCTGCCGGAGCGCGGATGGTGCGTCCGGCAAGGGTGATATGCGCAGGTAGTCGCGCTTGAAGGTTTTGACGAAGGCCTCTGACATGCCGTTCGACTCCGGGCTCTTCACCGGGGTGAAGCAGGGCACGAGGTTCAGGGCGGTCGCAAAGTCGCGTGTCTCCCTGGCGGTGTAGGGGCTGCCATTGTCGGAGAGATGCTCGACCGGATGCGGCGCACGGACGGAGCCGAAGCGCTTCTCGACGGCGTCCAGCATCATGTCGCGCACGTCCGAGCCGCTGATACCGGCGCCGCTCACCGCGGTCCAGGCGATGATCTCGCGATCGAAGGCGTCGATGATGAAGGCCATGCGAATGATCTCGCCGTTCCAGCAGGCGAACTCCAGCCCATCAGAACACCAGCGCAGGTTGGAGCGCATGACCATCACCTTGCCGTCATGGACACGGCCCTCGCGCCGTCCGGTATGGGGATCGAGAAGCAGGGATGCCTGCTGCATGATCCGATGCACCCGCTTGCGGTTGACGATGGGCATGCCCATTCCCGCCAGCTCCCGGTTCACCAGAGCCGTGATGCGGCGGTAGCCATAGGTCGGCCGCGCATCGACATGGCGACGAATGAGCGGCAGCAAGCCCTCGTCGTCAGCCTTGCGGTAGGCGCCGCGCGGCCTGGTCCTGCCCCCGTGCCGATCGATGAGGTTGGAGCGCGCCACGCCGAGCGCCTCGGCGACACGCTTCACCGGGAACCTCCCTTCGGCAACGACAGCGGCCGCAAGGTCGGTTTTTTTGTCTGCGATTTGGCGAGCGCCTCGCGGAGGATCTCGTTCTCCATCGTCTTGCGGCCGAGCAGCCGCTCCAGGTCACGCACACGCTCTTCGAGCCGGCGCACTTCCGAACTGCCGACAACGGGTTCGTCCGAATCCACGGCTGCCGCACCTCCCTCGCTCAACAGGCGGCGCCAACGATACAGAAGATTGGGCGCCACGCCGCTGCGCCTCGCAACCGACGACACCGTCTCGCCCGGCTCGAAACTCTCCTCGATGATCCGCAGCTTCGCCTCCGTCGACCAATGCCGCCGGCGGGCCGTGCCCGTGATCACCTCGATGCGCTGATAGTCCTCCGACATAAGCCTGTCCTCAAGGATATCCTTGAGCCTTCCTGCTTACGCCAGGTGTCCGGTCTAAACGGGGGGCAGTTCAGCGATGCCGCTGCTCAATGCGTCCAAGTCCAGATCGTCATCGAGATGCCGGTCTCTGTGGTCCAGCACCAGCTGCATCCGTGGCCACACAAGGCGCCCGCAGCCATTAAGCGCTCGACCGATCTTGCGGTTTCGTCACGGGTCGCAGCACACCGCCAAAGACCGTTTGCGGACACGCCCCAAAATGATGGACGAGCGGCGAACAGGGGGCGTTTCCAGACACCCGGCTTTCAATCTGGTTCAGGCTCAAAATAAGCTGAGATGAACCCAACCGACTTTGAATGACGCATGATCAGGCCGGTGCTACCCAATGACGGCAAAAACGGATGCAGATCGTTGTCATGGTCGATCACGGACGGACTCAAGACCAAAATCCATATCCTGTGAAGTGTCCTGCGCGCTTCAGACAACATTGCTTGCACGCTCGCAGGGGGCGTCAATCCCATAGAGCGCCGCTTTTGCCTTGATCCGGTGCAAGATTGTCACGACCGCGCCACCATCTTCGAGAAAGTTGTTCCTCGCTTTCCAACCCGGCGCGCCATGGGGACGAGTATGCGAGATGATCCTAAACAGGCCTATCGCACCGCGGTTCGCGAGGACATCGCACAGTTTATTGCCAATGCCCAAAAGGTTGGCCGAGAATCCCTTTCTCGGAGCGATTGACGTCAGATCGCTGACGCCTGCGTGGACCGGGTTCGAAGGCCTTGAGGAAACCGAAGCCCTGCACATAACTCGAGAGGAAGCTGATCTTCGGGCTTCATGTCGACGGTTGATCGATACTCAAACTCGCCGTGGGGGAAAGCCTGGCGGTCCACTGACGTTTAAACATCACATCCACTAGGACACCCGTGGAAAACTAAGGCTTGCCTCAAGAGAGAGGCAAATGAGACAGGTAACTTGATGCTGTATAAGGTGCATTGCGTATCGCGCAGAGCTGCCATGATTCATGCTGCGTTGCACAATGACGATGCAGGCGTCATATCAGCCGATGGCTGAAGATGTTGGGCTCCGCGCCCTCCCGGCGTGGGGTTTGTTTTTGGCCGTTCCCCTCTGGAATGTTTCGACTTCGGTCAAGCATTTTGACTTAGGCTGGCTCTCATTGGAAAGCCAGCCCTTTTTCTTTGCGAAACCACAGCGCACCAGGGCGTCCCTTGGCGCAGGCAAGCAAAATTCCTGGTCATAGTTATCGACTTTCGCAGGCGGAAAGGCCTGGTCTCGCGAGCCGGGTACGTAAGAACGAACAAAATCATGGCCCGCCACATTGATCCGCGTTCGGGGGCGAAACCGGGACATCGTGCCGATATGAACAGTTCCAAGTTACGTCAGTCGACATACTTCTGAAATTTTTGACTGATTTTTTTTTGCCGCAAACAATGCGACTGCGAGATACGATCCGTGATGACAGAACTTCTGGCATCTGCGCCGACGCTCGATGCGCTTCTCCAAGGTATAAATTTTTACTACCCTAGCCTCAAGGTGACCTTGGAGCAGACAGCGCCTGACGAATGGCGTGTTGTGGATCCTAACTCCGGCAAGATAATCGAAGCTGTTCGCGTGAGAAGGCAACGTGGACGCTTTCGATTTGAAGCGGTTTCGCGTTGAGAAGTGCCAACTGAGACCGCCACGGGTTGGCAAGCCACCACAGTGGACACGGACGATCGCTTCACCAAAGCTGCCGCCGCCGCCGGTCGGAGCACATAAGCAACGCGTCACTTGCGAAAGCAATTAGGCTGCGAGGGGGCCCATCGGATGTTTCTACAATGGCTCGCGGGTGGAAGTGCGCCACCCCGCCATTGAGGTTGGTGCTGATTAGATCACTTCTCTCTGAACTTGACCCTCGGCCGGCTATGGAGGTCGCGCCGAGCTCTATGGTGGACCGATTCCGCCGGATTTGGCGTCCTGCACTCGATCATCCGTGTCCACGGCGATGTCACGTTTGCGGCCGACGATCTTCTTGTTGGCGTCAAAACCATGGCTTTTTGCAGCGGGGGCCTTGACCGACTGGCTGTCGATTACCGCCGCCGAAGGGCTAGCATGGCGACCGGCACGTTCACGATCAAGCATCAGCGCCATGTCGTGGATGGTGCTGAACAGCAAGCGGCGCATGAGGGCGCGAAACCACCAATACACCGTCTGCCATGGCGGAAAATCGTTCGGAAGCATCTCCCATCCGCAGCCTGTACGCACCAGATAGCGAAGCGCGTTCACCACCTCGCGTAGATCGATCCTTCGCGGCCGTCCACGCGGCGCGGCAGGCGGCATGAACGGTTCAATCAACGACCATTCCTCGTCGGTCAGATCAGTCGGGTAGCGCCTCAGCTTCTTGCTGAATGTCGGCCATCCGACCACGACCCTTTCGAGTCTACATCAAAAGCGTAAATCACGACAGCCAAAATCGATCAACCTTTCTCAAAAAGGCTGCCAATTGTATGGTTTTTCATGTCCTCGCATCGCTCAACAAGATGTGGCTCAGAGATCCGCCGGATCTTCAGCTTGGGAGTGGCGAAACCCCTTGTGCTTAGAGTCTGCGAGAGGGACTGGGCAGCCCCGCCAGTTGGGCACAAGGGTGGGGCTGACGAGGCCGGCATTACTCCAGGTTCTAATCGCGAGTTTCCGGAGCGCAGAATGCGACAGTTTTCAAATGGCCTGTTCCCTCGCTCTTGGAAAAGCTTCCCAGCAAACCTATTCTCACATTTGCCAAAATAGTTAACGTTCGCTAGAACCTGAACATTCTGGTAGGAACGGGTCCTGTTAACCTGGAGGGCAGACACGCACGATGTGCGTCGCTTCGTGAAATGGGGGAGGGGTTATGGGGGATTTTCCGCTCGTGCGTGCTGAAGGCGCCAATATCGAAATCGAGCTTGAGATGGGCTTGAGGCTTGTCGCCTATGTCGGCGATCCAAATGTCGCGATGCGGCTTGCCGAACTGTGGAGCCTCAAGGATAGCGCAGCGGTTCAGATCGCTCGCGTCGAGGCTCGACTGCGCGACATAGATCCGTTCGATTGCGGAGACGACGACGTACGACCGCTATTGGCCAGTCTGCGACGGCAGATCGACGATTTCGAAACTCAATCCAGACTGATTGATAGTGCAAGGCGGTCACTGAGCCACTAGGTTGGCTTTGGGCAAATGGGCATTCTCGGCAGTGACCGCTAAGATCATACCGTTCCCCTTCAACAACTCTGCCTTGCCGGTTGCAATCACCAGGACCCCAGCAACAATGGTGGAACTTTTTTCCTTCCTTTTGGTAACGACCGGCAAAGGTGGAAGATAACCCGGTGAAAAATGTATTCATAGACACACTACCCGTACAATAGCCGTATGGGTGTCTTTGGCAATATATTGTACGGGAGAGTGAGGGGGCGTATATTGTTATGCTATACATATGATCCTAACAAGCCTTACTAGATACTTTTTTTCTTCGTTCTGATCGCTCCCCTTTCTGATGTGCATTGCAAGGTCAATTATCGATTATGATGGGGGTACAAAAAAAGATACCAGACTCTATCAGACCATCCCATTATCAGAAGCCGTGTTTTCGTTGTGAGAAATATTGCCAATATCCCCTTTGAGAAATAAAGCAATATCCAGATCCGGAAAACATTCGTTTTTCAGCTTGATCAATACCCCTTTGACACGTTCTGAATCTCCGGATTGACCATAAGCCATCAGCCTTCCTTTTTTCTTGTTCCTGGCTGCATTTTCAACATCGCTATCTTTGCAGGGAATTCCAAAATTAGTGAGGATTCTGGCAAATTCCTTGTGCGTATATGTGGATCTCGTTCTGATTTCCGCGAAACTGCCGTCCCGCCGGACAAGGGCCGCGCATAGTTCGAGCTTGATTCTTTTGAGATCCCCATCCTCTGTGAAGGCATAGCGGCCATTGTTACGCTTCGCATCCACGTAGTCCATAAACCGGGAGCAATCGGCTTCCGTCTTCAGTATTTTGGGATCATTCTTGGTGTATGCTGCCCAGAGAGACCTAAGTTCTTCAAATTGCTCCTTGGATTGAAGTGGTATGGAATCAAATGCAAGATGATTGAAAGGTGTTCCTTCGAACTCGATAGTCTCGTCACGATGGTTGGTGGGAACGCGCTTCCAGTCGAACTCCATCGCGAGGCGTCTCTCACTGTACTCCATGCCAAAATCAACATTCTCGGCGATCATCTGACGGATCGTAATGTTCGTGCTTTGCGTTATCGTTTGATCGGCCGTTCTGTTCAGAAACAGATCAACCATGTAACGGTTCTGCTCGAGCTTGCCATACCGCTCAGGCGCTTTGATGCCGCCCTTCTGGAGTACAATATCTTCTGGCTCGTGTCCGGGTTTCAAGGTGGCTGAGCCCCGCGTTCTCCATCCGATTGGCTGCCGGATAATATGTTTGACTTCAAGGGCATCATCATTCCCAACCAGATCTCGCCTGGCTTGCATGAATGATCCGGCCAAGGGACCTGAGAGCGCCATGGACATATCCTCGAGGGAGGCTGTGCACAGAAACCCATCGGTTGTCACGCTGAAGACGGCTACCTCTTGGGGCAGCCGGTTGAGAATCTCCCCGATCACGGCCCGGGTGTAAGAGGTGATGAAGGAGGCATAAAAAGGCTGCGTGATCTTCGCCTCGGGGATGAACTCCATCTTGTTTGAACGGGAATCGTACACGCGCTTCTTCCTCAGCCCCTGTGCAAGTTTGCCATAGGTGCTGTTGCCAAGCTCTTTCCAGAAGAGGTTGTCCAGGGACCCCTTTTCAAAGGCATTTCGGTGTTCGAGGCAGTCGGTGATGAAGCCCTTGAACAGGGGCTTTTCCAGATCCACTGGGACCGTTACCCCCTTGATCAGGGTGAGCTCCGCCTGAAGCTCTCGCGCAAGGGCAATTTCGGGGGCCGAGCAGACGGAGCGTCCCTTGCGCGGGAAGATGAGCCCGTTTTCGGTTCTCACCGGCAGGGAAGGAAAACGCACAGTCTCCGGGAATTCGAACGCGACGCAGGCAAAGGCGAGATCGGTTGGCTTGACGTCTTCAAGATTGGTGAGAGGCTGGAGATCATGCCACTGGGGCAGGCAGATCAAGGACATCGCAGTGGTGTAGGCCGAGGCTAGATCGAAATCCCGCCATTCTCCTTCAGGCGCTGGTCCGAACATGAACTGCTCGTTGCGCCCCCCGTGATAGGAATCAGTGACGAAGTCGACCTCCCAATGAACCCGGTCAATGTACACGTTCGTCTTTTTGGTGACGAACCTTGCCGATCTCCTGTCGAACCTGGTCTCCTGGATTTCCTCCTTGCCAAGCGGTTCAAGCGGTTGGAAACGCGCCGTCTTCCAACGATCAAGAACCATTTGCTGACCGATGGAAGTCAAGGTGACAGGCAGCGTGAACTTGCCCGCCAGTGTGCTACTTCGAGTTAGCAGCCTTTCGGCATAAGCGGCACAGATGTTGGCGTTCTGAACAGCCCAGGCTTGATAGCGGGGCCAATCCTGGGCGATCAGGTCCTTCAGGTGGGAATGCGAAGGCAGCGGCCCTCTGTATGTCGCCTCTGCCCTTGGCAGATCAAGGATATGGGCTATCTGATCAAGGGTAGAATGATCTTCCGGCGCCAGAAGGCGGACATCCCGCAGGTTGATGGTCAAGGAGACCTGCCGCGCATCTAATGGGGTGAGCTTGATAGCAAGAGTCCGGTTCAACGTTACAAACGTATTGTGGATGATGCTGAGGCTTCTCTGAAAATCCCTAAAATCCGCAAAGGCCGAAATGCTCTCCCTCGTGAAATGCCCCACGAGGTAGATGGTCGAAGGCGCGGTCTCGCCGGGAAACCTCTCGAGCCAGGTTCCAATCGCAAAGGCAAGAAACGGAGCGAGAGCAACGCGTCCGCCGTCGTCGGGAAGGACGATCCCCACGATAGGAGAGCCCGGCTCTTCTCCCTCGACGACCTTTCTTACGGAAAATTGGTACGAAAGAATGTCGTTGCTTAGGGGTTCGCTTGGCCCCGTGTCGTCGCCAGAGTGTGGCGGTGCGGGCGGGACGTATTCGGCGTCGAATCCAATCAGAAGATATTGTTTGGGCGGGGGAGGGAGCCCGCGCCTCGGCCTTGTCCCTTGTTCACGCTCTGTGATCCGCTCTGTCGCGACTACCACGGAATGTCTGGCACCTTCAGGTGTGATCCTGAACGTGACCGTCGTATTCGTTTCCAGCCCGTTGCCCATCTGCTCCGGCCCCCAAAGCCTTCATATGGCCAAGATGGAGCTTGGGTTCCTTGTCGGCAAGTGCCATTGCCATCAGACGCAGGGAAGCCGCTCGATCGTGCAGCTGTGGTAAGCCACAGGCAAGCCTGAACCGGTTACCCAAACTATGCCATCTTTCGATGAGAGGTAACGGAGGATGTTACAGATTCTCATAATTCGTGCCCTTGAATGCCATCTCTGCGAGGCTCAGAGGCAGGTGCAGAAGGGTGAGAGGCGCCTTTTGCTCCACGAGGCCTTTATTGAGAGTCTCGAGAGAAGCGGAGAGGCGGCAATACACGCACGGCAACTTCTTGCGCAGGCTAAAGTCCGACATAATATCCGCCAAATGGACCTGCGCCGGTTGTGCGCGATGCTGGCTCACTTTTCTCGCAGACAAGACCGTCGTTCCAAGACTCCGTAGCGGTAGGCGTCGTCTCAACGAGGCATCTTAGGCTTCATTCTACTGAGCCCTCGAGCGGCGGGATCCTGGCTTAAGCGACCACATTGGAATTGAGATGCTTAGAGGCCAAGCCTTCGCGCTTGCGCTGGATTTGAGTAGGATATGTGCTTGCGCAGGAGCCAGCGGCGTCATTGTTCTCGGCTTTGCTGACCCATGTCATCCTTGATCCTGCGATCCGGCGGGATTTGATGTTCCAATAGGCGGATCGTTGACTTCCAATTGGCGGACATGATAATTCCAATCTGCCGAGGATTGGCAGGGAATGGCATGTTTGAGCGAATTGTAAAACGTCGGGCCGAGGAGGCTTTGGCGGATACACCAGTTGTCTTAATTGTGGGGCCGCGCCGGGCCGGCAAGACCACCTTGGTGCGAGAGATGGGTGATGCCAATCGAACATATATCACCCTCGATGATCAAACTGCACTTGAAGCCGCCCAATCTGACCCTGTGGGATTCATCAGGGGATTGGATCAGGTGATCATCGACGAAGTTCAGCGTGCCCCCGATCTGCTGCTGGCGATCAAGAGGTCGGTCGACGAGGACTACCGACCAGGACGGTTCCTTCTTACCGGCTCGGCGAACGTATTGACCCTGCCGAGGGTGGCCGACAGCTTGGCGGGGCGAGTGGAAACCATCCAGATGTTGCCGCTGGCCAGAGCGGAGATCGTAGGTCGGAAGCCAGAGTTTCTCGATCGGCTTTTTGCGGGCCGGTCGCAAAGGCCATCCGATACCGTCGTGGGCGAGGACCTGGTGCAACTCGTCCTGCGTGGTGGCTTTCCCGAAGTTATCAGTCGTGCGAGTGAGCGTCGTCGGCAAGCCTGGTTACGATCCTATCTGACCTCGATCCTGACCCGCGATCTGCGGGACATCGCCGATGTGGAAAAACTGACCGAACTGCCACGGTTCGTCCGGTTGCTGGCGGAGCATTCTGGGCAGTTGGTCAATTACTCGCAGCTCGGCGGCAGCATCAATGTCAGCCACAAGACGGGACAACGCTATGTTGGCCTGCTCGAACAGGTGTTCCTGGTTGCGATGTTGCAACCCTGGTACACGAACGCGCTGAAGCGAATCGTGAAGACACCCAAGGTGCACTTCCTGGATTCCGGGCTGCTGGCGAGCACCCGGGGATTGACCTTTGATCGGGTGAGGGCAGATCGGATGCTTTTCGGAGCGCTGTTAGAGACCTTCGTTTTCTCAGAGATTCTGAAGCTGATGACCTCGAGCGACCTGAGGCTGGCGCCCTATCATTTTCGTGATAGGGAAGGACGAGAGGTGGACATCGTGCTGGAGAGAGACGACGGGATGATCGTGGGCATTGAAGTCAAGGCGAGCGCAACTGTGAAACCGGGCGATTTCGGGGGGTTGCGCGCACTGGCCAACGCATGCGGTGACCGCTTCGCGGTCGGAGCCTTGCTCTACGACGGCACAGACGTGATTTCCTTTGGGGAGAAGCTTATCGCGACACCGCTATCGAGTTTATGGGACTGACGGGTGACGATCAGATATCCCATTGATTTGTCAGCTTCAATGCTGGACGGGCAAATGCTACAAGAGGTAATTTTTATCGTTATCGTTAGGTCGGAGTAATCTCCCGTAGAATATCGGTATGGGTGTCTGTGGCAATATATTGTACGGGAGAAGGATAATAAGGATTTATCTGGTAATATTCTTTATGTTACATGGATTAAGGTACCAACGCCAATCCAAATTATCGAGAAAATTCATCGTCCAAACCCAAATTTTTTCATGTCACCTGAGGTGACTACTCATTCTCGGATAATTTTAATTGCCGCAGGCATTGAACCGCTTCAATCAGCGGTTCAATCCATCCTCATTTAAAAAACTTCAACTGTTACCAATTGCATGAGAATAGCCCTGTCCGAAAAGGAAGGGTTTTGGAC
The DNA here is from genome assembly GCF_018398335.1 of Chelatococcus sp. HY11. Classification (NCBI taxonomy): domain Bacteria; kingdom Pseudomonadati; phylum Pseudomonadota; class Alphaproteobacteria; order Hyphomicrobiales; family Chelatococcaceae; genus Chelatococcus; species Chelatococcus sp. HY11. The sequence goes on along the minus strand of NZ_JAHBRX010000003.1, from coordinate 117,585 downwards.
ATGGCTTCCATGAATGTCCATAAAGTAGCTTGACCGGTTAATGGACAGGCTGCATATTTCGGACAGCCTATAAGGACATTCATGACACGGATTTTTGCCTACGCACGCGTTTCAACGACAGGACAGACGACGGAGAACCAGATTCGCGAGATCGAAGCGGCTGGTTTTCGAATAGAAGCCCACCGGGTCATTGCTGAGACCGTCTCAGGAAGTGTCGCTATTGCAAGACGGGATGGCTTCAGCCGGCTCCTTGATCGGATGGAGAAGGGGGACGTGTTGATCGTCACGAAACTGGACCGGCTGGGACGTGATGCCATCGATGTCAGTTCTACGGTCTCGAAGTTGAGCGCTATGGGGGTGAAGGTCCATTGCCTGGCGTTGGGGGGTGTCGATCTGACAAGCTCCGCGGGGACCATGACCATGAATGTTCTCAATGCCGTGGCGCAATTCGAACGCGACCTTCTGATTGAGCGAACCCAATCGGGTCTCAAGCGCGCGAGATTACAGGGCAAGACCCTCGGCCGGCCATCGCTTCTGACCTCGCAACAGAGAGAAGCGGCTCGTTCGGATCTGAACGCAGGCATGAGCATTTCGGGGGCTGCGCGGAAATATGGGGTCAGCCGGCAGACCCTCATGCGGGTGCGAGATCAGGCCTCGTGAGGCCCAGCCAATATGGGTGGTCGGCCTGTCGCTCGCCATTCGCTGGCTTGCGAGTGGTGCGCCGAGCTGTGGTATTTTCAGGCGTTGTCCTGGTCGCCAGAATTGGCTGAGGCGAGATCGGCGACGCACCCTTATCCGCCACGAAATTAGCACAACGCCATCTTAGCTGGAAGGTTATATCAATCGCCTAAGCAGATTCTAAAAAAGAACTTTAGAGTATTACCTAGCTATTGACATCTAACAATGCCTAGATTATGTATTCTGCCTACAGGGAGAAGGGTATGCAGGGTGCATCGGCAGAGACAATAATGAACGAGGAAATCCAGGCCCATTATGACAACGATCTGGCGTTCCGCAGTATAATCGATTGGTTGGCCGGCCTTGGGAAAAAGGAACGAGAAATCTCTGTCGACCAGGCGACGGCGGGAGCGGGGCTGCTCCAAGCCGAAGTGTTCAGGTGCTTTCGGATTCTCGACCAGCTGGGATATGGGCGCCTTATGCTCGGCCGTCGTGGCCATCACTCTCGGTTCATCGGGCACGGCGATCTGAGCAAGATTGGGGGGATGGCAAGGATTGGGCAGGAGAAAGGCGGGGCGGTTAACCCAGGCCCATTGCCGACGGGGTCTCTTACGATTGTTCCGGGGCCGGGTTGCCTGACTATAGGACAAGCCAAGGAGCTGTTGGCGGCTTCCCTTGGTGTGCCAGAGAATGCAATTGAGATCATCATCCGCGGATGATGACTATTCTTGTTCATGGGGTCAAAATGGTCCCGCTAAAGAAATTTTGAAAAAATTCGATACTGAGCTCAGCAACATCAGCCGAGCGCCGTAAATATAAAGTTATTGGTATTCATCGCGACGGCAAGCCTCCGATCTGGATCCATAAACCTCATCCTTGTCCACGCATGTTCGGCAAAACGTCGAACAGGCGGATTTATACCTATGTCATTTTGACAACGAAAAATATTTGAAGATGGAGAATTTATTTATGGACAAATCAATTATAGATTCATGTGAATCACTAACACAAGCTAACGTTGGAACTAAGGTCGTCCCTGGCGTCGTCTTTCAATCCTTTTCCAAGCCTAGCAAACAAAAATCACGGATCACACATCTCCGACAGCGCCACCCATCTCTTGCCTGTCATGAGGCTCTCACCGCGCATTTTGTGGATCTTCTCACAGCTTCATACGGAGACGAGACAGCCGCATGCTTCCTTTTTGTGACAGTGACGTTCTCAGTCCGTAACCTTGTAAAAGATCTGTCGCGCAACCGTCTGAACACATTTGGCGTTCTCTACAACCAAACTTGCCGATTGGCTTTAGGCAAGAACCACCATCGCCAATCTGAAGCTGTTCCCAGGGTTGTGGCCTTGATTGATGCTGAGGGATCAAGATATGCCGATCGTCTGGTATCTCCCGTGAACATTCACATTCACTCTGTATGGGCAGTGAGGGATGACCAACGGGCGCTCATTGAGAAGCACATACCCGAGGCTGCGAGATGCAGATACTGCCTTGAAAGAGGTGTTGAGACCATCGACATCCGGTCTGTTGAAAGAAAAGAACTCTATAAGGTCATAGCCTACGCGAGGAAGCTTGGCTTCTATAACAACGAATCGCCTGGCTATGAGCAGGACTTCGAGGTCTATCCGAGGGGGAGGCGTCGCCATCATACAATCTGGACCGTAGCATCTGCCGAGAACAGACACCCTGATTAAGGCGGTTGCATCGGATGGTAGAAGGCAATTCGTAGGTATAGAACGGGCATTTACTTCCGATAGATGTCATTCTTCCTCGATCGACTAGGTTAGTGATAGAAAACAACAATAATATATCAATTTACAATTTGCCGAATGCCGAATCAAGAAGCATAATAAGGTTGTTCGTGAGTTAGTATAGGCCAATCAGCTAGGGGCTCGGGCGGATCGGCCATAGAGTGTTGTTGGAGGCATATTTCAGAAAGAATTCCGATTATTTGTATTTCAGTTCAATTGGGCTTGACAATATTGGAAGGCGCGATGTATAATTGCATATTAGAGGTTATTAATGGATACAGTAACAAAATTTTCTGATAAGTATCAGTCGCAAGATGATATTATAGAGTTCTTCGCCGGCCCGCATTTCGATGCCGGATCCCATAAAGACAGCCGATTCGTTGAGGTCAGGATCTTCTTTGAAGGAGGGCCACGCTCCGGGGATGCGTCCGTCGCTCGTATGGATGCCGGAGGGGCATTTTTCGATCGCGTATGCAGGGCGATTCTGGGCCGAAAGTCGTCTGTCGCCCTTGATCATATGAGGCCTCGGGCATGCTTTGTGATCGACGCTGGCAGGTCCGATTGGCTCGCCAGAAGAGATGTCGGTGCCCAGCATGTCCACATCCGCTCGTTGTGGGTCGTGAGTGCGGGGTATGTCGATCGATTTTCCCGCATCGTGAATAAATTAGCCGGATCTGTGGGCTGTAGGAGACGGGGAATTCGCCAAGTCGAGGTGTCTCCCATCGCCGATAACGCCATTGCAGACGTGGCTCAGTCAATCCTGGAAGACCTGTACCACACGCGCACGACATGCGACTTCGCACGGACCTGCGTAATCTACCCCCGGCCCAAGTCTCAAGGCAGAAAGAAGAGCAAGAGGAAACTGGACCGCTCCGTCACATATCAGATGCAGGCTGCGAACACGCCGTAAATGGCGCGTTGCTTGATTATCATCGTCGATGAGCCTCCGTTTGGGGCTCTGCCGACGTGGCCTCACCCATCTTAGGTCGCGGGCGGCTCTGCGATGAGAACAAGGAAACAGGAGGATCAGATGAGCTGACGAGATATCACCACATGTTTTTGACGGAGGTGGGCTGGCAATCCACCGCCAAGCGATCACGCCGAAACCAAACCGATGGGGACTCTGATGATGGAAATATCAAAAATACTGAGAGAGTTTTTTATGACAAAAGTAATAGAGAAATGTCGAAAAATACACAAAGAACGCAAGAAATCGATCGATTATTATCCCAAGCATCTGCTTGGGCCTGCCTCCTTGTCGTGGGAAGCGGTCGAACAACAGGCGTTCACGCGCCGAAAATACCTTAATTATTACAATGGCCAGCAGTAAGAGGATAAACATGGCTACAGAAATCGTTAAAAATTCAAATTCTACGGATCGAGGCACCCCATCCGATCCGCCTTCGGCTCAAGAGGCCCAGCGTCGCTTCTCATTGAAGCTGCAAGGCTACTACCATCGCCTGACTGAAGAATGCAACCGCTCGGGCGAGATCCAGGCATTGAGTGTGCAGGTTCGCCGTGCTGGAGGGCTTGTCCTCCTGCGGCGCCTGGAAATGTCGATATGGACGACGATGTGCAACACGTCGTTTTTCCGTCGGAATCGGGGTCTGAAAATCGGCCCGATTTTGGTGCAGATAACTTCTTGAACGGCAGTTTCTAACGGCAAAATCTCAGCGCGGCGAAATTGCTCGTCGTGTTTTGATTGCCAGAACGATCATCGGGGACCGTGCCAGCGTCAAAATCCGTGACGCACCGGAAGAAGCAGCTGTATTTCCGGAAAATCGGGTTTATTTCCAAGGAAAATCCTCCGCCTTATGAGAAGCGAAAATTATTTTTGGAGACGTGCGGCGGATTGTCGTGGAAGATTGCCCGGAGATCACTGGATTTGAGCCAATCTGTCCATCCGGATCAAGGAAATAAAATCTGGTTGGCGGAAATACCCAAGAAATTGCCGGAAATAAAATATGTGTTTTTGCTCATACGCGATTTTCCGACCATTGAGCTTTTCGTTGGTAATGTAGTGCGAGGCATATCACCGCGCGTAGATGTATAGGGTAGGGAGAGGTTAACATGACATAGCCGTTCAGGGACGCAGCCCATACTGCGACAGTACTATCCCGAATTATCCATTCTCGATTCGCATCGATGCATTTGTAAAACAAACGTATATGAATAAATAATTCGATTCACAAATTTTGGATTTAATCATTGGAGAAGAAAATGAAGCTATATGAAAATAAGAAAATTAGTTTTAACACCTCACATTCATCCGTAGAATCTCTGCAGGAGAGGCTGATTTGCAAATATCACAGCCTGGCTGCAGAGTACCCGGAGTCGATCACCAAACAGATAATCTTTGGAGTTGGCGCGCAGGAGCTGCGCTATTTTATCGGTCCCTGCAATTCACCGGGAGAAAGGGCCGCGATCGTCAGGGCTGAGGGTCCAGCTTTGCTCGACAATGTCGCATTGTGGTTTCATTTGGAGCTTGTGAAGCGATGGCTCATGGCTTCAGGAGCAACCCCTGGGGCTGCACGACCTGTCATGGACGTTTTTATCGTGGACAGGACGGATGAAGGGTGGGGCATCAGGATGGAAGGTATCTTTTGGCTACCCTCCCATTGGGATGCGATCGACGACGAGTGGGGTAGGACATCGGCATGGCACGTTCTTTGGTCCGAGAACCCGCTTGCGGAGTTTGCCTTCATCCTGGACCTTGATGATGTTGATCGGGAGGTCGCGGATATAACCGGTGCCGCCGCCAGAATGTCTGGAGAATGCGCCTGGTCGCAGCTCTACCGGTCGCTGGAAGGCGATCTTATGGGAGACCGGCTGTCCTGAGCCGCGATGTATCGTCCCTGTGCAGCAGCCGTTTCTGCCGGCACACCTTCTCAAAAGACGCTAGCCTTTGCTACAGACGAGCCCCGCTCGCCCTTGGGGGAGGGGGCCGGATATGGCGGGACTATAAAGTCGGTAGCGATCGGGCCCCTAAAAAATGCCTGAGTGGGAAGAAGGCAATATACCTTTGGTATTTGCAGTGCGAGATGGTCGTTATGTCCATCCCGCGGCAAAAAAAGATAGTAAGTGATGATGATAAAAATAATATCGATATGTTCTCGTCTAACGACGAAAGTTGCACTAAATAAATTTGTAGATCATCAGCAAAGGAAGACGTATGATCGTTCATAAACACGCAAGACCAGAACAACACAGATACATGAAGAAAACGTGGATCAAGAAACTCGGGGTTTCCGCTAACAAATGGGTGGGGGTCACCAGCCTTGATAGCAGCGATCATGGTGTAGTCCGAATCTTTACAGCCGAGGAACGCGAAGAGTGGGCGGGTCAGAACGCTCGCTTCCTGCAGAAGAGAGACTCGCATGGGAAGAACCACTAGATCAGAGAACAGGAGAAGGACATTGCAATATGACAGTTGAGTTCGTCGGCGGGGTTCCAGTGGTGCGGCGGTCGGCCGCTCCTCCGTCCCGTGCAACTCTTGGAGGTCGTCGTCGTAGCACAGGCCAAGCCGATCCAGATGCGCATCTGTTGCTCCGATGCGGCATCGACAATCTGCTGAGGCTTTTGGAGAGCCCTGCGCAAGCGGAAGATGAGAAGGAACTCTTCTGTGTGATTATCTCATTCGAAGATATCTGCTGGACCGAACCGATTGCGCGTTCACGCATGAGAGCATTCAACGCGTTCTACCGCGAGGTCTGCACCAGGCTCTTTGGTAACGATTCAGTTCCAGCCTCGCGCCTGCCGAAGGTGGCAGCCTTCATCGACTTTGCCACCCCTTTTCCCGAGAAACGAAAGGTCCACGGCACACGCCTGTTCATTTCGTCCTTCTGGTTGGTCGGGAAGGATCAGGCGTCCATGTTGCCGTCGGTGCTGCCCCGTTATATCGAGGTCAAGCATCGCGGAAAGATGCGCACAGGCTCGATCAATTGCCGGACTGTCGTGTCCGGCTCAAACACACCGCCTCTCGGGGAATATGCCGCGAAGCAAGCCTCATATGCGCGGCAGGTGGCGAGGGTTGAGGATTGCTTCGTGATTCAGCCCGGGGCGTTCAAACAGCGCCTGGAGAGGGCGAGACGGAGGACGCAGGAATCGGCGGACTGAAGAAGGTCCTGGTGGTGTCGAATAGGATGTCGCTGCCGCAACACCCGGTGCTGCACGGGCGAACCCGATGATTAGATCGGGCTTGAGCAGCTTTCCGGTCTTCGGCCTAGCGGGACGGGAGCGTCAAGCTGGCCTCTTCGAGGCTCCGGTTAGCCTATAAGAACGCCGCAGCTTCCGCTTGAGCCATGTCTGCAAGGCCTCTGTCGCGCCGGCTTGCGTTTCGTGAAATTCCACGCGATGTCCGCCCGCTCGCCCGATCCGGCCCCATCGGCGCACAAGGGCCATCTCGGCGAAGAGCGTCGGCTCAAGAGACAGGACATAGTAACGGGCGATGTTGTGCGCCGCGTCCGTCCTCTCCAGGACAAGATATTGGATAGACGGTTCCGGCATGGCAAAATCCACGGCTGAAGACGGTCCCAATCTCCCACCGCAGATCTCCATCGTCCAATTCAAATCCGGAATCAAAGACCGCGCATCGATTCATAGTCGTGATCAGCGCGAACTCCGGTGGTGAGGGTGACGCATATGTGCGGCAACTCAAAGACAGTCCGGTGTTGTGACGAAATTCCGACGATCTTGCCGCGGATGCTGGAATGTAAACTAGGCTATAGCGGCTATCCGGAACTCGGCTGTTGGCCGTGCAGCGTTTGTTTCTTCGGAGAAAGCTTGTATGCCGGATCATCGCCTTTGAGACCTCTTCCGGAACAGGGTCACGGTTGCTTTGGTGTAGGAATGAGACCCCGGTCCACGGGTCTGTGTGGCTGTGAGAGGGGTGAGAGAGAAAGCTCCTCATTCCGGCTCTGGGTCTTGGTGGCCTGGTTTTGGAAGACCTTCCTTGGTGGCCTGGGGAAACGAGACCCCTTGGCCTGGTGAAGGTGGACTGTTCCGGTTCTGGTTAGCCAAGGAAGGTTATGGTGGTTTGTGGGAAGTCATGGATGTGCCGCTCCCCCAGCTATCTCACCACCCCTCTTGTGTCCCCACTCCCACCTCTCGCATCACCTTCCCTCTCCCCTCACCGGCTCTCCCTACCCTTTCACACCCGGATATCCCACCAGGCGTTCTCTCCCTCAAAGATACTCCGGCTCTCAGCCTCCTCTGCTGTCGTCTCTCGATTTCTCCGGCATCGGTTTTGTGTGCCGCTATATGTGAGCCTATGTCTCTCGATCCGGTGTGTTCTCTTGGCCTGCCTTAGCTCAAACCGTTGCATGCCGGCCTTTCTGGCTTTGGGGATCGCTTGGAAGCTGTATTTCTGGAAAGCTTGCAAACGCTCTGTAAGACGCGTCCCTGCTTGAGCGCTATCTGTGCACGTCGAAGCGATCGGATGCTGCTCAGTGAGCTTCCCTGCTCGTTCTAGCGCGTGCTTAGATCTGTGTTTGAGCTCTAGCGATCATCAGTGATGCGCACAGTTTTCCCATAAGCTTCGTGTAACATTTGTGCAACAACAGATTGTACGAGGATGGTGTGTGAAATGGAGATTCAGGCAACGTTCTGCAATGCGGATACCGTGTTGAACTGGCTTGAAGAAGTCGGGTAGATTCGCGCAAGCATGGGTTAGGGGCAGGTTCTATGACGTTCTTGGTGAGGTTAGTGGGGGCGCTACTATGCTGCCTGTCCTTTGCTGCCGTTGCGGAGCCAATGAAGTTCTCGAAGGGTGGGAGCGATGAGGCGTGCCGGACGTGCGAATTTATTCAGGCCACTGGTGAGATCGTCGAAAGCACGCCGGACGACTTCGAGAGATTTTTCAAGTCATCTGAGTTCCAAGCTTACCGGATCAGACTTAACTCACCAGGAGGGTCTCTCAGCGCAGGTCTAAAATTAGGGGAGATGATCCGGTCCAAAAAGATGGCCACCGAGGTGGGTGCGGATGCGTTGGTGCCCGACATGAAACGAATGTGGAGTTCTGGAGATGTCACGAAGCGTACGCCGGGTGAATGTGCGTCGGCTTGCGCATACGCGTTCTTGGGAGGTGTGGAACGAAGCCTGGATCCAGACAGTAAACTCGGTTTTCACCGGTTTTATCTGCCCAGCGCTTTCCAGGCGCCAACGGAAACCCTGTTCACAGGGAATGATCTAGATCGAACTCAGCGGCTCACTGCCGCGCTAGCTTTGTACGTTGCTAAAATGGGCGTCGATGCGCGTCTAATGGGCGTGGCCAGTGAGTTCGGTCCTGGCGAGATGCGGTGGATTGAGCCGAAAGAGGGTAAGCGGTGTTCTCAGGCCACGGCCTTGATCTCGGAAGCGGCGATATAGGCCCAAGGCAGGAGATCGTCGATTTGGCTGTTTGGATGGCCGTTGACGATCCTTGCGAGCACGTCGGCGATGTAGGCGTCACGACACGAAAGTGGTGAATCTGTCCGACATTCGAGAACATATAGTGATCAAGCGGCCAGCATCGACGTCTCTCGCCGAAGCGGCCTTAGGTCGAGACTGTCAGTCGGGGTCCAGTTGTAGTCGCCGGTGAGGCTGATATGCTGCCATCCGAGCGGCGTGATGTGCTTGATCACGTCGGCCGGCGTTGCAATGCCTTCGCGATTGAGTTCGGCAAACGTTGGTTCGAGATAGAGCGTGTTCCAGTAAACGATCGCGTTGATGAGCAGGTTCAGCCCGGACGCCCTGTAGAACTGGCTCTCGAAGGTTCTGTCCCGCAGCTCTCCGAGACGATTGAAGAACAGCGCCCGGGCCAGAGTGTTCTGGGCCTCGCTCTTGTTGAGGCCTGCGGTGGCGTTCCTGCGCATTTCAGGGTTCTGCCACCATTGCGGCAGGAAGATGGATCGATTGATGCGTCCAATGTCGCGCAACGCGAGCGCCAGTCCGTTTTGGCGCGGGAATGCGGACAGTTTCGCCAGCAAGGTCGAAGGCCGCACCTGGCCGGAACGGATCGTCGTGACGAGACGCAGGATGTCATTCCAGTTTGCCCTGATCCGCTCGATGTTGATGGGTTCGCCGAAGAGCGGGGCGAGGTTTTGGGGAGGCGCGTCGCCCGGGAAGAGATAGAGCCGGCGATCCTTAAGGCCGCGCAACCGGGGCACGAGCTGGAAACCGACAAGATGGCAAAGAGCGAAACTCATGTCGCTGACCCCGCCGGTGTCGACATAGTGGGTTTCGATAGCGAGATCGCTGCCGTGATAGAGCAGACCGTCGAGGACGTATATGGCCTCGCTCGCATTGGCGTTCATAGCGATGATGTGGAACGCCCCATACTGGTCGGAGGTGAAGCGATAGAACTTCGCGCCGGGGTTAGGGCCATAGCGGGCGTTGAGGTCGCCGATCGCCTCGGCGTGCCCTCCCGCCGGAAAATACTGCCCGTCCGAGGATGAGGTGGTTCCGTCGCCCCACAATTTCGCGAGAGGCAATTGCCTCTGGGCATTGACAAGGATGGCATGCGCGCCGGTGTAACCCTCCTCCCGGATATGCCAGTCGTGCACCCAGGCGAGCTGGCGCATCGTCAGCCCGGGGGAAACATCCGCCATTCTGGTGAGTCCGAGATTGATGCCGTCCGCCAGAACGGCGGTAAGCAGGGCAAGCTTGTTGTCGGCCGTGCGCCCGGTGCGCAGATGGGTGAACGCATTCGAAAATCCCGTGCGGGCGTCCACCTCAAGCAGCAGGTCGGTGATGCGGACGGCAGGCAGCCGGTTTTCCACCTTCGGTTTCAGCGACTTCGCGATGTCCGGGAACATGGCCTTGTGTGGCGTGACGCTGAAACCCGTGCCGGCCAGTTCGACATCGTCGAGCTCACCGGCTTCTGCTAGACGGGAAAGCTCGCTCAACCCGTCGTTCAAGGTCTGGCGCTGTTGCTTCAGATAGGTTTCCACATCGGTATCGACTGCGACCGGAAGCGGACCTTCCTCCCGCATCAACTCGAATGTCGGCGCGGGAATGAGGAAGCTCTCGAAGGACTGGAAGCGCTTCGCGCCCTCCACCCAGACATCGCCGGCATCGAGGCGGCGTTTCAATTCGCTGAACAGGCAGAGTTCATAGGCCCTGCGATCGATCTTGCCATCCTGCAGGATGAGCGGCATCCAGCCTTTCGGTGCAAAGAATATGGGTGCTCTGTCGGGTATCGCTCTTTTCCCTTTGCGGTACAGATTGGCGACCATGGATAGCGCGCGCAGGAGATTCGCCGCCACGGCGTGGCCACGAAACACGAACGTCGACAGGAATTCCGGCGCCATTTTCCGGATTGTCGGATAGCGCTGGAGCATTTCGATTTTCCCGTCGATGCTGTCGGGGGCAATCAGCGTGTCGACCGCCTGGACACTGGTCGCGAAGATCGGCCATTGAATGACCGTTTCGAGCGACCTGCCGATATCCTCGCCCTTCTGCCTGGCCTCTATGATCGCATGGCAAACTTTCGAAACGTCCTTCAGCGGCTTCTGAACCTCCCGGACCGAACGGGTGATGCGGGCGGTCGCCTGATTGTCGGCTCGCCGCGTCATGGCGCCGATTAGCTTCTTGAACACGTCGATTGCGCAATCGGTCAGATGGCGGGAAAGATGCAGGACCGTTGCAGCCAGCACGGTGTGCCGGCGTTCGGGGTTGAGGTCGCGTAAATGCTGTGCGCTCATCCGCATCCCTTCCGCGGCGAGTTCATCAAAAACCTTGGCCGGAATGCGCTCCATCAGTTCCATTGGCAGGTTCAGGGACCGAAGAAACTGAACGCGTTCGGCTATCCTGTCGAGATTGATGGCGGTAGGCGACAATGCCGGTGTTCTGGCCCACGCGAGGATGGTCACATTCGTCCCCTCACGCGGGTCGAGAAGTTTGTCGAGGTCACGCTTCTGGCCTTCCAAGAGCCCGCCAGCCAAGGCCCGGTGAGCGATGCGGATGCCGCGCCGGATTGCAACGTGGATGATGGCTTCGAGTGCTCCGCGCGCCGGCAGGAGAATTCGCCGGCGTCGCAATTCCTCCACAACCATATCCGCCAAAACATCGGCCCGGCGCAGGGTTTGCGCCGCGGGCGTCAGCCAGCCGGTCAGTGCCCTCACGTCCGAAGGCGCAAATGGGCGCATCTTCATTTTCTCGAACAGCAGGGCGAGGTGCTCGCGGCGTGTCTGCGGACGTTCGAAATATCGGTCGATCTCGCGATGATCGGCACCGATCTGCCGCGCCAGGAACCGCAAGACGCCGGAAGGCAGGATCTCACCATCCGCGAGTGGTCGGCCTGGAAATCGCAGCATCGCCAGAACGCAGGCCAGGCCCAGCCGATTCGACGCCTTGTTCTGTCGCATGACCAGATCGAGATCCGACTGGTCCAGCGTGTAGTGCTTGGCGATCTCCCTATCCTCATCCGGGATCGTGGTTACCTGGCACCACCATGTTTCGCTCAGCAATACTCTTCGAGCCATTCACTCACCTCTCAGCGCGGACGCTGCACCGAAATGGAAAATGCCTGTTCGGCAAACGGTCGTTTTGCGGCTTCCACAGATTTGGTCCGTAAACCTTGTCATGCAACGGCAAATCGGACATTGTCCGAGTTCAACGAGAAAGCGGACAAGCCACACCTCATGACCTCGATCGGCTACGCAAGGGTATCCACCGGCGACCAGGATACGGCGCTTCAACTCGATGCGCTGCGCAAGACGGGTTGCGAGAAGCTGTTCGAAGACAAGGCATCGGGTGTGAAAACCGATCGGCCGGGGCTGACCGAAGCCGTGCGCTATGCTCGGGACGGCGACACGCTTACGGTCTGGAAGCTCGATCGCCTCGGTCGATCGATGAAGCACCTGATCGAGATCGTCACCGAGTTGGAATCCAAGGGTATCGGCTTCCGCTCTATCACCGAGAACATCGACACCACGACATCTGGCGGTCGCCTGGTCTTCCATCTGTTCGGAGCGCTGGCCCAGTTCGAACGCGATCTCATCCGGGAAAGAACCCGCGCCGGACTGCAGGCAGCAGAGGATCGGGGTCGACGCGGAGGCCGCCAGGCGGTTGTAACACCGGAGAAGCTCGCAAAGGCTCGTCAGCATCTGGCTGCCGGTCTCAATGTCCGCGAAGCCGCCGCCCGCGTAAAGATCGGAAAGACCGCGCTCTATGAAGCGCTCAAAGCCGAAAAATCAGCCGCACCCACCGTCAAACCGGCGTGAGTTCTTAATGCGTTCTCAAAAGTCGGACAGATTCATCACTTTCGTGTCGTGACGCCGTCTGGTGTCAAGCCCCTGAGTGATTGTCACGTCGCCGAACTCTTGCTTCTGTTCGTGGTCAGCGCAGAGCCGCCACATCATGCCATCAGAGAGGATGCGGCAAGCCCATCTAGGTCGCGTGCTCCACCTCGAAAGGCGCTCACGGCACTACTTACGGCTTTACCGCTTCCGTCGTCCCGGCGACGGGATCTCAGGGGAACAGGGCCAGCTCCAAACTGTGCTTCTCCTTATACGGCAGCCGCTTCCCGACCCCAGCGGAATGAGGTGTCATCCATCCACATCCGATGGAGAACGATTGCCAATTTGCGGGCGAGCGCAACCTTGGCACGCTTCTTGCCCCGCCGCTTGGCGACCTCCATCGCCCAGCGCTTGAGCGTCGAGAAACGCACCGCCCGCGTAAGTATGATGTGCGCTCCTTCGTAAAGAGCCGTGCGCGCCATGGGATCGCCGACCCGGCTGTCCGCGCCGGTGATATCGGTCTCCCCGGACTGGTACTTCTTCGGCGTCAGGCCGAAATGCGCTCCCACCGCTCTGGAGCGGGAGAACCGCTCGGGTCCGTCCACCGCTGACGTGAACCGTCACTGCTATCAACGCTCCGACACCTGGCACCGTCATCAGCCGCCGACAGACCTCGTCGCCGCGCACTATCGCCAGCATAGCGCGATGCAATTTGCCGAACTCCGTTTGCAGCGCCTCACGGGCTCGCAACATCGCCTCGGCGATCCGCTCCAGCATTGTGTGACCCGCCGTCAGCGTGCGTACGCGGGCTGCGAACTGACCCTTGCTGATCTCGCCGACCTTCAGACCAAAGCCCCGCAGAACGCCGCGCAGGCTGAGCTCGACATCTCGCATCTTGGCCTGCAACAGCTTGCGCGCGACGAGCAGCGCTCTGGTCTCCTGGGCCGGAGGCGGCTTGCAGTGCACCGGCCGGAACCATCTATGGCGCGGCGATCAGGATGAGACGGCGGCGACAATCTAGATGAGACTCTTATGTCGCGGTCGGTTGGAAGTTATCATGCTGATTTTCGCTGGCAAGCGCTTCGCTGGTTTCTGATTGCCGCTCCGCGACAAGTTCCAGGGTGTTTTTGATTGTCGCGTATGAGGCTGGTCTGCCGCGCTGGCGTTTGGCTTCCATTGCGGATCTGCGCCGATAGCTTTCGACATTCATCTCGAAGATGGTTGCGTGGTGGACGAGGCGATCGACCGCAGCGAGCGTCATTGCGGGGTCCGGGAAGACCCTGTTCCATTCCCCAAAGGGCTGATTGGCGGTGATCATGATGGAACGCCGCTCGTAGCGGGCGGAGATGAGCTCGAAGAGCACGCTCGTTTCGGCCTGGTCCTTGGTGACGTAGGCCAGATCGTCGAGGATGAGCAGATCGAACTTATCGAGCTTTGCGATAGCGGATTCGAGTTGGAGCTCGCGTCGCGCGACCTGAAGCTTCTGGACGAGATCGGTGGTGCGGGTGAACATCACGCGCCAGCCGTTCTCGATCAGCGCAAGGCCGATGGCTGCCGCGAGATGGCTCTTGCCGCCGCCGGGCGGCCCGAACATGAGGACGTTGGCGCCCTTTGCGAGCCAGCTGTCACCAGCGGTGATCGCCATGACCTGGGCCTTGGAGACCATGGGCACGGCATCGAAGGCGAAGCTGTCGAGCGTCTTTCCGGGCGGCAAGTGCGCCTCGGCGAGATGCCTTTCGATCCTGCGATGGGCACGTTCGGCCAGTTCATGCTCGGCGATGGCCGAGAGGAAGCGCGCGGCCGGCCACCCCTCCCGATCCGCCTGTTCGGCAAATTGCGGCCAGAGCGTCTTGATGGTCGGCAGCCTCAGCTCGTTGAGCATGATGCCGAGACGAGCTTCGTCGATGGTGTGGGCGCCCTTCATGCGGCTTCTCCCGCATACGTCGTGCCGATCAGGGCTTCATAGCCATTGAGCGACGCCAGTTGCACATGAACGGTCGGCAACCGGGCCGGGTCCGGAGCGAAGAGGGTTCGCAGGGCGGCAATGTCGGGCAGGTCGCCGGCGTTGAGCGTTCTGGCAAGCTCCTCGGCCAGTTCACGCTCGCAGCCGCGATCATGGGCCAGTGTCAGCAGTTCGACGGTGATCTTGCAGGCTTGCTTGTCGGGAAGATGCTCGATGAGAGCCTCAAAAGCCCTGCGGTATTCCTGACGCGGGAAGAGCTTGTCGCGATAGACGAGCCCGCGAAGCGCCATCGGCTTCTTGCGCAAGGAATGGATGACGTGGTGGTAATTGACGACCTGGTCATGCCGGCCGTCGGCATGGCCACGCCCGCGGGGCAAGGTCATCAGATGCGTGCCGCCGATGAAGACCTCGAGGCGATCGTCGAAGAGGCGCACTCGAAGCCGATGTCCTATCAGGCGGGAGGGCACGGTGTAGAAGACCTTGCGCAAGGTGAAGCCGCCGGTGCGCGACACCGTGACAACCACCTCTTCGAAGTCGGTAGTGCGACGATCGGGAAGCCCCTGCAAATGCGGACGCTCGGCGTCGATGCGCTTGCCGTGTGTCGCATTGCGGCGGCTGACAATCTCATCGATGAAGGTGCGGTAGGAGCCGAGATCGTCGAAGTCCCTTGTTCCGCGTATCAGCAGGGCGTCGCGAACGGCGTTCTTGAGATGGCCGTGGGAGCTTTCGATCGAGCCGTTCTCGTGTGCGATGCCTTTGTTGTTGCGGGTCGGCGTCATGCGGTAGTGGGCGCACAGTTCCTCGTAGCGATGCGTAAGATCGGCCTTTGCGTCGGCATCGAGGTTGCGGAAGGCGGCCGACAGGCTGTCGCTGCGATGATAGAGCGGCGTGCCGCCAACAGACCACAACGCGTTCTGCAACCCCTCGGCCAGAGCGACGAAGCTTTCGCCACCAAGGATGACATGGCCGTGTTCGAAGCCCGACCAGGCGAGTCGAAATGCGAATTCCACGGGAAGATGGGCAGCGATTCCACGGGATCGTGGGCAGCAATTCCAGGCGAACGTGGGCAGTGATTCCACGGGATCGTGGGCACCCTTGCAGCGGGTGTGAAGGAGCCTCGACCGACAATCTGAGCGAGCTATGGCTTGCCTCGTTTTTCAACGAGGAAGCCATATGCCGACCGAGAGATTGTCGATGCGCCGCATCCGCGAACTATTGCGACTGAAGTACGAGAATGGGCTGAGCAGCCGGACGATTGCGGCCTCGCTTGGCATCAGCAAAGGGGCGGTGGGCGCCTATCTTTCCCGCGCCAGGGCGGCCGGGCTGGACTGGCCGTTGCCCGAAGCGATGGACGACACGGCGCTTGAGCGCCGGCTGTTCCCGGGTCAACCGACGGCCGCGGAGGATCGCGGCCCAGAGCCAGACTGGCGCCATGTTGATCGGGAGCTGCGCCGCCCTGCGGTGACGCGCGCCTTGCTGTGGCAGGAATATCGAACCGAGCATCCGGATGGCTACGGCTATTCGTGGTTCTGTGAGCGCTACGAAGCCTGGAAGCAACGGGCATCGCCAACCATGCGCCAGCGCCACGCTGCCGGCGAGAAAGTGTTCGTCGATTACGCCGGCGACACCATCGATGTCATCGAGCCGATCACGGGTGAAGCGCAGGCCATGAAGCTGTTTGTCGGCGCGCTGGGGGCTTCCAGCTATGTCTATGCCGAAGCCCGGCCCAGCGAAGGGCTGGCCGACTGGATCGGCTGCCATGTCGGCATGTTCGCCGCTTTCGGCGGCGTGACGTCGCTGACGGTCTGCGACAATCTGAAAGCGGCGGTGACCAATGCGGATCGCTACGATCCCGGCCTCAACCGCACTTACCAGGACATGGCCCGGCACTATGGCACGACCATCCTGCCGGCTCGCAGCCGCAAGCCGCGAGACAAGTCGAAAGTCGAGGTCTCGGTGCAAATTGCCCAGAGATGGGTGCTGGCGCGTCTTCGCAACCGCCGCTTCTTCAGTCTGGTCGAGCTCAACCAGGCGATCGCGGAACTGGTTGCCGATCTCAATGGGCGGCTCATGCGCGGCTATGGCATGAGCCGGGCGGAGCTGTTTGCCGCTGTGGACGCGCCGGCGCTGAAGCCGCTGCCAGCGGAGCCCTACGCGTTTGCGGTGTGGAAGCGCTGCCGGGTGGCGCCCGATTATCATGTCGAGGCCGACGGCAACTGGTACTCTGTGCCTTGCCGGCTGATCCGCGAACTCGTCGATGTACGCATAGCCGATCGCACCGTCGAGGTCTTCCATAAGGGCGAGCGGGTGGCCAGCCACGCCAAATGCCCTGGCCGCCGCAACCATACAACGGTGGCCGACCACATGCCGAGCGCGCATCGGCGCTACGCCTTGTGGACGCCGGCCCGTTTGACCACCGCTGCTGAGAAGATCGGCCCGTCGACGGCAGCTCTGACCATGGCGATCATGGCTGCCCGCCCTCATCCAGAGCAGGGGTTCCGCACCTGCATGGGCATCCTGGCCTTGCAGAAGACCTATGGCACTGAGCGGCTGGAAGCGGCCTGCCAGCGCGGCAACACCATCCAGGCCAGATCGGTCGCCTCCATCCGCTCCATCCTCAAATCCGGCCTGGACCGCGCTTTCCTTGAGCCGGAACCAGCAAAACCCGTGCGCCACGGCAACATCCGCGGCCGTTCCTACTTCCACTGACCGCAACCGGAGAGAAGAAAATGCTCAACCATCCCACCCATGAACGGCTCATCGCCCTTGGCTTGCCCGGCATGGCCAAAGCCTTCGAGGAACAGAGGGCCTCGCCCGATCTGGCGGCTCTGTCCTTCGAGGAGCGGGTCGGCATCATGGCCGACAGGGAAGTCGCCGAACGTGACACCAAGCGCATGACAGCCCGGCTCAAGTTCGCCGCCTTGCGCCAGAATGCCTGCGTCGAGGATATCGATCTGCGCACGCCGCGCGGCATCGACCGGGCACTCCTGGCCAGGCTTGTCGCCGGCGACTGGATCGGCCGCCACAATAATCTGGCCATTACGGGCCCGTGCGGCGTCGGGAAAAGTTGGCTGGCCTGCGCGCTTGGGCACAAAGCCTGCCGGGATGGGCGATCGGTCTCCTATCAGCGCGTGCCGCGGTTGTTCGAAGCTTTGGCGATGGCGCGCGGAGACGGCCGTCATGCGCGGCTGCTCAAATCCCTCGCACGCGTCGAACTCCTCATTCTGGATGACTGGGGTCTGTCCGGCCTGACCCAGAGCCAGCGCGTCGACCTGCTCGAAATGCTCGAGGATCGCAACGGACGCGCCTCCACGATCGTCACCAGCCAGGTGCCCGTCGAGCAATGGCACGAGATTATCGGGGATGAGCCAACCCTGGCCGACGCCATCCTCGATCGCCTCGTCCACAATGCCCATCGCCTGACCATGACCGGCGAAAGCATGCGCAAAACAGCCGGCAAACAGGCTCTTGACGCCGACCAAAATCCTATGAACTCATAGCAGCCGTCGGTCAGGCTCAAGCTGCCCACGATGCCGTGGAACCACTGCCCACGATCGCCCGGAATGACTGCCCATCATCGCTGGAATGCGCAAGTCGAAAATGGTAGAGCAGATGGTCGAGAGGCTGGCCCGCGATCGTCACGCCGAGGCTGCTCATGTCGGTAAAATCCGACAGCCCCAGTCGGCCGGGCTCGTGCGTCTGGCGGAAGATCACCTCCTGTGCCTCGCCGTGAACAGCCCGCCATGACCGGATACGCCGCTCAAGCGTGCGGCGAATGCCTTCGGACAGTTCCGGATGGCGCCGCAGCATCTCGTCGTAAACGGCGACCGCACGGATACCTGGAGCGGCCTTGAGGAGAGGAACGACCTCCGCGTCGAAGATATGCTCAAGCGGATCCGGGCGACGCCGGCTGCGCGGCGGCCTGCTCTGCGATGGAAGACGTGCGTCCTTCTCGATGCGGTAAGCCGTCGCCCGGCTGATCGACGCCTTTGCGGCGGCGATCTCAACAGAATGCGTTTGTCGGTACTTCATAAAAAGCCTCGTCTGATGATCGGTTACGTGGCGACCCGGCACAAAGGTGATTCTCCATTCCAGAAAACCACCAACGCTACCGGCCCGACCGCGATCATGAGACGCCGAAAAATTGCGCCGCGGCGGGGGTGTAACTGCGGTCGGGCTACGCCCTCCCTACGTCACACCCCCGCCGCAGAGTCTCATCCTGATTGACGCTGAATCTCACCTTGATTGTCGCCGCGCAACCATCCCATGCGCAGAAGGTGGGCGATGCCACGCGCATCCCTGCGATCAGTCTTGACGATCATGGCGGAAAGGGCCGCCTTCACATGCCGTGTCTCCAGCAGCACGACGTCATACCCGGCCTTCGCCAAGCCCGCATACAGCCACTGCGAGAGAGGGCCCGCCTCCAGGCCAATGCGGGTCAGGGGCAGTTCCAGCTCGGTCAGGAAGGCGATGAGCGCCTCGGGCTCGCTCGCCACCTTCGCCTCGCGAACGATCTGCCCTGTCGCGTCGATCACGCAGACGCTGCTGAGTTCCAACGACACGTCGATTCCGGCATAATAGTCCATGGCTGTTCCTCATGATGTTTGGGGCCGATCCCTCGGACCCGTTTCGACACCATCACTCTGAGGGACAGCCGTCCCGCCACGCTACCCCGCTGGCGGCAGGCCCAGTACGACATCTAGTCAACACCCTGCGTCCAGCACCTACCGGCGCACAGGTCTCCTAGCACTACTTTGGCAGAATTGATTTTGGGATCATTTGGAGCCTGATACGGCAGTGTGGACATCGTTGTCGTGGATGGTGGTTTGAGAGCGCGGCTATGACTGCGCGCCGAATAGCTGGCAGTGTCGGTTTAGGCGGGCCGTGTCTCTTCCTTTTTTTCCCGCTTTACCTTGTGCAGGCGCTGATGTTGCAGGAAGGCATAGGCAATCATCGTCATCAGGGCGTGTCGGTGAAGGCCTTGCCATGACCGGCCTTCGAAGTGATCGAGGCCGAGTTCTTCTTTCATTTGCTGATGGGCCTGCTCGCAGACCCATCGAGCCTTGATGGCCGTCGCGAGAGCTTTCAAAGTCGTCTCTGCCGGCAGATTGGAGAGATAATATTTGCGTTCGTCGTTTGAACGCCATTCACCGACCAGCCAGGCCTCTTCGCCCGGCATATGCTGCTGTCCCTTGTCGAGGATACGTTGCGGACTGCCATCAGCGATCCGAATGCGGACGGCAGCAAAGCGCGCGGCCAATCGACCTTTCGTGCCACGACGCCAACTGACTTTCTTCCATGTTGAACCTGCAAAGATCGTTTCGGCTGCTGTCGATAGCGTATCGGGGATGGAATGTTTACGCGGTCTTCCATGGCCGGCGACAGGAAAGATCAATGCGACATCATGGGGATAGACCTTCTGATGCTTGGGAATGCCGACGGCCCAGGTGAGGCCCCGCGCACTCAAGCCCTGGCGAAAAGCGGCTGATAGACCATAGCCTGCGTCAGCCAGCACAGTGCCGAACCGCATGCCTACTGCGATCAGCCGATCGATCTCGTCGAGTGCGATCTCCGGCTTGGTTCTGGAAATCCGCATCGGCTCGGGAACACCAGCTTTTGCCATCCGATCGTGATCACTGGCCCAGCTTTCGGGCAGGAACAGACGCAAACCCACTGGGATGGGGACCTCGTCGCGTGCTAACGTCAACGACACCAGCGTCTGACAATTGGCTCTCTTGCCCAGCATCGACGCATATTGCGGCGCGACCCCAACAGAATGGTCGCCCTTCTTCGGAAGACCTGTATCGTCGATCACCAGAAATGCATCTGGAGCCCCGACGATCTTGTCAGCCTGCACGGCCAATTCTGCCTCAAGTGGACCAGCCTCCCAAATGCCATCAGAGATGAAGTGATGGAGGCGATCATAATGATCGGGCGCAAGTCGCCCCGCCATCGGCTCGATGCTCTTGCGATCTCCCGGACCGATCAGGCCGGAAATATAAATCGGGCACATCTTCCGCCGCTTCTTGTGACCAAGCTTCTCCACGAACGGCTTCAGCCAATCCGTCAGTGCAACATCCTGCTCCACCATCCATCGCACCCCTGTTGAAGTGCCAAAGATGGCCGATCATCGTTAATCGAGGATTAATCTGCCAAAGTAATGCTTCTGTAATGGGCCTTTGATCGTCAAGTCCCTCTGAACGATATCTCGTCGCCAGGATCATGCTTCTGTCCGTGGTCAGCACGAAGGCTGCCACACCATGCCATCAGATCCTCAAGCCGGCAGGTCAATCTAGGAAGCGTGATTTGCCGAGGCAATCACAGCACTACACACGACCTTGCCAAGCCTGCGTCCCGGCGACGGGACCCCAACAGAGCCGGCCTAACCTGACCGACCCAATCTCATTTCTACTCTCAAGCGGCCACGTGCACGGCGCTCCACCGGAAGTCGGTCGCGTCGATCCACATGCGATGGAGCACGACACCCAGCTTGCGGGCGAGCGCCACCTTCGCGCGCTTCATTCCGCGCCGCCGCGCAACTTTCAGCCCCCACTGTTTGAGGCCGGAGAAGCGCGTCGCCCGCGTCAGCATGATATGTGCTGCTTCGAACAAGGCGGTGCGTACCATGGCGTCGCCAATTTTCGTGACACCGCCATCCCGGTCGGTTTCCCCGGACTGATATTTCTTCGGCGTCAGACCGAAGTATGCGCCGACGGTGCTGGATTTCCCGAAGCGTGTCGGGTCGTCCACTGCCGAGCGGTATGTCAGCGAAACCAGCGCACCGACGCCGGGCACCGACATCAGTCGGTGGCAGATCGCGTCGGCCCGAGCGATCCGGAGCATCTCCCGATGAAGCTTTGTAAACTCGCTCCATAGCGTCGCTCGCGCCGCCAACATTCCGCCGATCACCGTCGAGAGTGTGGCGTGTCCCGCGATCAGGTTCTGGATACGCGCCTCGAACCGCCCCCGGCTGACCTCACCGACCTTCAATCCATAGCCCCGCAAGATGCCGCGGATGCTGAGCTCGACATCGAGCAGCTTGCCCTGGAGGAGCTTACGCCCGACGAGCAACGCTCGTGTGTCCTGGGCCGCTGACGACTTCGCATGGACCGGCCGATACCATCCCATCCGCAGCAGTTGCGCGATGCCCCGCGCATCCTTCCGGTCAGTCTTCACCGTCATCGCTGAAAGCGCCGCCTTCACGTGCCGCGTTTCCAGCAAAACCACGTCACGGCCGGCAGCCAAGAGCGCTGCATGCAGCCACTGCGATAGCGGGCCGGCTTCGAGACCGATCCGGGAAACAGGCAATCCGAGCAATTCGAAATACCCAACCAAGGCCTCCGGCTCGCTGACGAGCTTCACCTCGCGAACCACTTTTCCAGTCGTATCGACGACGCACACGTTGCTCTCTTTCAGAGAGACATCGATTCCTGCATAATGCTCCACGGCTGTTCCTCTCATGATGCTTGAGGCCGATCGCTCGAACCTCGTTTCAACAACATCATTCTGAGGGACAGCCACACAGCATGGCTACTCTTGAGACACCGGCCCATTACGGCATCTAGGGCCAAGACTCATAACCAGCAGCTGATGGTCGCGGCGGTGCAGACTGCGGAAAGCAAATTGGTCGCGAGGCGATCGTAACGCGTGGCAACCCTTCGAAAGTACGTGCACGATCCCGCTGATCACCCGCCAATCATCGACGCGCGGCTTGCCTCTCGTATCGTTCGGCAAATGGGGTGCAATCCGCGCGAATTGCTCGTCTGTCAGCCAGAAACAGTCCCGATTCATTCGTAGCCTCCTGTCGGAAGCCGTGAATCACAAATCGCCTAACCAGCAAACCACTTTTATGGGTCCGGACCCTAGGTAGCCAACCAGGCTAGGCTTTTGATGTCACGCGACGGGTCGGCTGCCATTTCCGGCGGGACATCAATGTCGGCTCCGATTAACCTTCGTGCGAGGACATGGTCAGCCGGGCGACCCACGGATTCTACAACGGCGAGCTTCGACCCGCGATAGCCAAAGACGGAGAATGCGTGCGAGTCTGGCTCTCCACGCATTACCCAATGATCAACCCCGTGGGATAGCCCGACGATCTGAAGCCTCAACTTGCCCTGCTCACTCCAGAACCACGGAACCGCAGCATAAGGTTCGTCCGTCCCGTTTGAAAGACTCAACGCGACATGGCGAGCCTGATCGGTAGCATTCTGCACGGATTCAATTCGCACGGAGTTCAACGCGAAGCGGCTTGGATGATTCGCGCAGTCGCCTATGGCGGAAATGCGAGGGTCGGCTGTGCGAAGACGCTCATCGACGACGATACCATTGTTGACCGGTAAGCCAGCCTCGGCTGCCAGTTCGGTGTTCGGTATGACGCCAATTCCGACTAGCACCAAATCGGCTCTTATAATGTCGCCGTTGTCACACTCAACAGCGCTGACATGACCGGCTTCACCCAACAGCTTCACGACGCCGCTACGGAAGCGAAACATCACACCATTTTGCGCGTGCGCTCGAGCGAAGACAGCCGATACTTGCGGTGATGCCACACGCTGCATAGCTCTTTCGGCCGCCTCCACGACGGTTACCCGGTGGCCACGTTTCGCGGAATGAGATGCGAGTTCGAGACCGACAAATCCCGCACCGACGATCACGACATCTTCCGCATCGAGAAGCAATGAACGAACATACTCGGCATCGGCAATCGTCCGGAGACCGACGACGCCCTTCAACTGCGCGCCAGGGACTTGCAAGGCCCGGTTGCGTGAGCCTGTTGCAATCACGAGCCGGCTGAATGACCGATTTTTTCCTTTCGACGTAACGATCTTGCCTGCTTGCCGATCTATGGCCTGAACCAAAGTGCTGTTCTCAAAGTCGATCCTGTTGCTTTCAAGAAACTCCTGCGGACGAAAGTGGAGGCTCTCTGGCGCTGCACCGTCATTGAGATACGACTTCGATAAAGGTGGGCGTTGATAAGGCAGATGGTTTTCGTCGCTGATGATGAGAAGTGGCTCCGCAAAACCTGCCTGCCTCAATGAGGCCGCCACCTGGAACCCGGCTTGCCCGCCTCCGACGATGACGACAGGTTGATGCTTGCTACTGCTGTCCAATTTGCATCAATCCTGCAGAGCTTCGTCGCGTTTGCGACGGATGGCTGGAAAGGCAACCAGCAGAACTGCCGCGACCGAAAGCGCTAGCAATGTCGCGCTGATCGGGCGCAGCAGAAATACCGTGGCGTCGCCGCGCGAGATGAGCATCGCACGACGCAAATATTCTTCCATCATCGGACCCAGGATCATTCCCATGAGGAGCGGCGCGGGCTCTGCATCCAGTCTCCGGAATATGAAACCCATGAATCCAAAGATCACCATCACGTATATATCGACTTGGCTCCCGCCAATAGTGAAGACGCCGATGGCGCAGAACACCATGATCGACGGGAAGAGATATTTGTAAGGGATCGTCAGCAGACGAACCCAAATACCGATCAGCGGCAGATTGAGAATGACAAGCATAAGGTTGCCAATCCACATCGATGCGATCATGCCCCAGAACAGCGCGGGTTGCTCGCGTACGACGGCCGGGCCGGGCTGCACTCCGTGCATGATCATTGCGCCTGCCATCAACGCCATGATGACATTGGAGGGGATCCCGAGCGTGAGCAACGGAATGAAAGATGTCTGGGCGCCAGCGTTATTAGCCGATTCTGGACCGGCCACGCCTTCGATTGCGCCACGACCAAAACGGCTAGGGTCCTTCGAGAGCTTTTTTTCTATCGCATACGATGCAAACGAAGACAGCAGTGCGCCGCCTCCTGGGAGTATGCCAAGGATCGTGCCGATGACGGTCCCTCTGAGGATCGGCGACGTGATCTGGCGCATTTCCTTCCGGCTCGGCAACATGCCGCCGAGAGCTGCCTTGTATGCGGTTCGCTCACCCTCGTTGGCCTGAAGATTATGAATGATTTCTCCCAGTCCAAACATTCCCATCGCTACAGGAATGATTCCAATTCCATCCGAAAGTTCCGGTATACCAAATGCAAAACGGTTCGCTCCCGATGTCACGTCGATTCCAACGATGCCGATGAGAAGACCCAGGAGAATCATCCCAAGTGCGTTGACGAGGGAGCCGTGCGCCAATACGGCGGATGCGATAAGGCCGAGAACCATCAGCGAAAAGTACTCGGGCGCGCTGAAAAGAAGTGCCGTTGAAGAAAGCGCTGGCGCGAACATCGCGATCACCAGGGTGGCGACTGATCCAGCAAAGAAAGAGCCGAGTGCAGCGGTGCTGAGCGCGAGGCCCGCTTTACCTTGCCGGGCCAGTTGGTAACCGTCAATTGCCGTCACAACAGACGAGGATTCGCCTGGAAGATTGACCAGGATTGCCGTGGTCGATCCACCGTACTGGGCGCCGTAATAAATGCCTGCCAACATGATTAGCGCGGCGGTCGGATCGAGCGCGAAGGTTGCCGGCAGGAGCATGGCGATGGTCGCAGCGGGGCCAAGACCTGGGAGGACACCGATCAGCGTGCCCAGAAAGCACCCGACAAAACAATACAGGAGATTTTGTCCCGTGGCCGCAGTCTCGAATCCGAGAACGAGATTTTGCAGCAGATCCATCATTATACTCCGTTCTCGAACCAGCTCCCGAGGATCGGAATGGGCTGGCCCAATGCATAAACGAAAACAAAAGCACTAGCACCGGCGAGGATAGCGGCGAGGAGGAGTGTCTGGTGAAGCTTCAGTTGCCTGTCCGCTGCGGTGCCGACCACGACCATGAGAATGATCGAGATGATCAATCCTGCGGGCCGGATCAGGAGACCAAATAGTAGCGTTCCGCCAAGTATGAGAGCCAGCGGCCTTATCGCGATCGACAGGAGGCTATCGCGGGGACCAAGGGTGCTCCGGACCAACAGGACAGCCGCCAGTCCGACAAGGCCCCCCCCCAGCATGATTGGGAAGAAACCCGGTCCCATGATCCGGGTCGTACCGAACGGGTAACCCCTCGCGATCAGAATTCCTGTCAAGCCCACGACGAGGAAAATCAAACCAAGAATGAGGTCTTTGGGCCGATTGATCGACATACGTTTCTCGCTTCGGTCGGGAGGAAATCGTCGGCCGCCACCTTGGTAAGGCGACCGACCGGGTTTATTCCGGCTGAACTCCAGCTTCCTTCGCGGCCTCGCTCCAGCTTTGAAGCTGAGTCCGTACCCATTGATCCACATCTACCGGTGTCGCGGCCTCGACCGTGCTGTTCTTCAGCTTCTCGATTGTTGCAGTGTCGGCAAGGGCAGCACCGATGTGCTCGGCCAGCCATCGTTTCGCCTCATCGGGCATGCCCTTGGGCCCCGCGAGCCCGGTCCAACCGGTGAGCTTGATGGACGGCAATCCGAGTTCCTTCAACGCTGGAACGTCGGGCAGCAGCCTGGAGCGCTCGTCGCTCAGCATCGCTAAGGCGCGAGCTTTTTCTCCTTTGATGATGCCAACAGCGGCAGCCGAGTCGACGACCATATAGTCGAGCTGACCACCGAGCAGATCAGTCAACGCCTCTTGGGATGACTTGTAGGAAACTCCCAGAGCATCGATGTCAGACAGCTTGTGAAATTTAGCGCCGAAAATGCGAGTACTTCCGCTGGCGAACCCGTAGGTCAGCTTGCCCGGATTCGCCCTGATATCCTTTATCAGCGACTGGATCGTGTCGTATTTCGATGTTGATGGGACGAGCACCGTGAAGGGAATATAGGTCATCGTAATGACATGCGAAAAATCGTTTAACGGGTCGTACGTAGCTGACTTGGAGAGTGATGGCGCGAGCGAATGTGAGGACGTTCCGGTCATCAGGACCGTATAGCCATCGGCGGGTGCCCTGAGCAGCGCCGTCGCCCCGATGACGCCGAGCGCTCCCGCGCGATTCTCGATGACGAAGTTTGCAGCCGTCTGCTTGTGAACCTCGTCGAGCACGATCCGGGTCGCAATATCGCTGCCCGTCCCTGGACCGAATGGCAAGATCACCTTGATAGGCTGAGCCGGATAGTCCGCCGCGGCAGCCGGAACTGCGAGCGCGCCCAAGGCGAGCGCACCCACAATGATACGTGAAATCATACTTTCCTCCAGATTTGACCGCAGTCCATTGGGGACGTTGGGAGCAGGTCTTCTTTATCGAGACTGTACGGAACAGCAGTCTTTTCCGAAGCGCATTCTGGTTCACCTATCATCGGATAGGCCTTTAGCGGGTGGCTGAGGTGTAGTTGCCGGGCTCTGTCCCCGTTCGGCGAGTACTGCTTCGATCATACGGCCGGCCTCGGACGCAGCAGGGAGTCCGACATAGACCGAAAGGTGAATGACCACCTCCTTAAGCTCGTCTATTGTTGATCCATTATTCAAGGCGCTGTGGATGTGCATCCTAAGCTGCGGCCAGAGCCCCAGTGCAGTGAGCGAGGCGATGCAGAGCAGGCTGCGGGTCTTGAAATCGAGCCCCGTCCGGTTCCAGATGGTCGCAAAGGCGTATTCTTCTGATATGCGTTGAAAATCTGAATTGAAGGTATTTCGGGAGGCATCGCGTGCAGCAAAATTGCTCTCGCCGATGAGGCGCCGTAGGATCTTGCGTCCCGTCTCGCTTAGACTGGTCATATCAAACTCGTTGGCTGTTACTTGAACTTCGATTATTCTTCAGGACACTAGGTTTGCTCGCCTTCCTAAGGATAGGAGTTGGCCTACCCTACTAGATTAAACGGTAACTGAGAAATCAAAGCACGGAGACCAAAGTGAGCCAAGCCATCTCTGACATCGGATTCGTTGGTCTCGGCAATATGGGCGGCGCCATAGCTGGTCGGCTACTATCGTCGGGCGCGGCTCTTCATGTCTACGATTCGGATGCCGCAACGCTCGAACGATTCTCGGGCCTAGGCGCTTTCTCACATTCATCACCACAAGGTGTTGCTGACGCGGCCGATGTTGTTTTCACCTGTCTTCCCCACCTCGCTGCGTGCAGGGAGGTTACGCTGGGCGGGTCAGGATTGGTGAAGGGATCGAGGATACGTGTGTTTGTCGAAATGTCGACTGTCGGACCTAACCACTTACGAGATTATGCGGACATTCTCAGCAAATCAGGCATCCGGACGTTAGATGCGCCCGTATCGGGAGGCGCCTCTGCCGCGAGAAGCGGATCGCTGACCATCATGACGGCTGGCGAGGAGGCGCTGCATGCGCTCCTCGAACCGATCCTGTCCAGGATCAGCACGTCTGTCATCGCTATCGGAGATCGGCCCGGTGACGCTCAAACCATGAAGCTCGTCAACAACCTGCTAGCCGCAGCGAACATGGCTACGGCTTTCGAGGCCCTGACACTCGGGTGCAAGCTTGGGCTGTCTCCGACCCGAATGGCTGATGTCGTCATGCGCAGCAGCGGTGCCAGTACCGGATTCACCCGTCGTCGGATCGATGCGATCACATCGCGCCGCTTCGACAACGGCGGAAAGATCGCCCTGCTCGAGAAAGATATCGCGCTCGCTTTTGAGCAAGCCGAACAAGCAGGCTTTCCCATCCATGACATGCCTGCCCTCAGCGGGATGGCCAAGCTTTGGGAGGCTGCCGGGGAGGCAGGAATGTCGGGTGATGACGTCACAGCGCTGGTCAAGTTGGTTGAGCGGGCGGCAGGTATCGAGGTACGGGAAGACGCAGCTCGATCTTGAGACCCCAGCCACCTGTCATGTCTGGCTTTCAGGAAGGAAAACTGTCACGTTATCGTGATTCTTTTCAATCACCAACTGGCAGCACAGGCGACTAAACTCTGTGCGCGGCGCGGTTGTCATTTCAAGCATTTCGTTCTCGATTTCCGAGGGCGGCGGAAAGAGGCCCGCATCCTCCGGTAAAACATATGCGTGACAGGTGGCGCACATGAGCGCGCCTCCACATTCCGCGACGATGCCATCGATTCCATTCCTGACCGCAATCTGCATAACGGATTGGCCCGGTGTGGCTTCAATGTGATTGGATGATCCGTCCTGATTAACATAAGTAACTTGGGGCATTGTAGCTCTCGGAACTGTTGATCTGAGGTCACGCATCGGCTGCGTGGCGCACCTTATGGACGGTATAGTGCGGATCTGCTGCCCCGGCCGCACCTGCTGAAAGATAGGTGACGCGTTGCCCAAAACGGCTGCCTTGTAGGGAAAGTTTCGCGCCCGTTCCGACGGGCGCCCTGCGCATCGGTTTGCGTGCCGGGGATCAGGAGAGAAAGATGACGTTTGACTTGGCTGAGAGCTACTTGGACACTGTTGATACCGATCCTCATCCGTTTTACGAGGAGTTGCGCTCACGAGGAGATGTCGTGTGGGATGACCGGATGAATGCATGGTTGGTCGTCGGCGCAGAAGCCCTCAAGGCTGTAATGATGGACGACTCGACTTTCGCGCAACCTTATCTCTCCATGAAGGCGGGAGAAGGTTACCGGGCTCTGCGTCTTAACAATCCTCGCTCATTCCAGTTTTTGACCGGAGACCTGCACCGGGCGATGCACCGCTGGTGGCTTCGGGAACTACTGTCTCCCCAATGGGTCGCTCGTTACCGGGAGGATGTCGTCGTTCCGGTTGTAAAGGAGCTTCTGGATGGCCTGGAGAAGCGGGATACGTTCGATATCGTGGATGACTACGCGGAGCGCATCCCTGTCGCCATCTTTGCGCGTTTGATGGACTTGCCGGATCGCAGCCCCGAACAGCTCGCTATCATCAAGGGCCTGAACGACCGTATCGCCGAGTTCGCAAACGTCGCTAACTCCCTCCAGCTCGAGGGCGAGGCTTCCGCCGAAGCCAAAGCAATTCAGGAGCGAGCCGTCGCCGCGGCAGAAGTACTGAATGCGATGCTCCTTCCATTGGCAAAGGAGCGGAAGGCGGGCACAGGCACCGATTTCATCAGCCGCCTTTGGGCCGGCGGCAAAACAATCTTCCCGGACTGGAATGAGACAGACACTCTCGACGCGTGTCGACGATTGCTATTCGCGGGCTCGGACACGACGACTCTGTCGATCGCCAACGGGTTCAACATGCTGCTCACGGATCCTAAGCTCTTGAATAACGTTCGAAGTGGTGATTCCGCCACGACGAGCCGATTCGTTGAGGAAGTTCTGCGCCTGAATGGCAGCGTGCAGTTCCGTCCTCGCCGGGCAACCGTCGATGCCGAGCTCGGTGGCCAGAAAATCGCGAGTGGCGATATGGTCATCTCTATCCTTCAGGCGGCCAACCGGGATCCGGCGCAGTTTCAGTGCCCCCACGCGGCCGATCTCGATCGGAAGAATGGTCGAACGCACTACACATTCAACACCGGGCCGCGCTCCTGTCCGGGTGCGAATCTTGCTCGTGCTGAATTAATCGAAGCGATAGGCCAGGCTCTGGAGCGCTTTCCAAACCTCGCCTTGGTGCCCGGCAATAAACCAGCGTTGAAGGGCTTCATGTTCCGTTCATACCGCCCAATATGGGTGAAGCAGCGACGCTAGAGAGCTTGCATGTCCGCAGTCTCAAGATGTGCGCATTACCCCGCGAGCTTGCCGGGACGTCAGAAGTCGATCCGCACGCCAAGATCGATCCATCAAATGCCTGGTTCAATCTCCCTCGCTTGGTGCATCAGACGGATAGAGGAGGGGCAAAACGAATCCCTGAAGCTGACTGGTGAACCAGCGCGGTCGCCTGTACGACCTATCACGACATCGTACCTCAGGCGCCTGTAAAAAGCAGAGTTTCTGGTTCGTTCTGGCTTAGCGTGTCACGCCCTTATCAACCAAAGACAGCTACAGCTGATTTAATGATGATACCGCCATCCGGGTTGCGGCGCATCTGACGTCCCGTGGCGGTGCAAAAACATTCGGCAATTGCATCGCCGGCGGCACCCGTGACCAGTGAGTTTTCAAGATTTCCCGACCACTACGGGTTCTCCGGATGACACTTCCGGTGACCATCCGCTGGGACCAGCGAAATCCGATTTCATGGAAATACAGATCGGCATGTTGCGGACTGGTGTGGTGAAAAACGCCAGCGATGGTCCGTCGAACGCGGGAATTGTAGCCCTCTACCGAATTGACGTGGACAGTGCCGCGAACATATTCGTGACTGGAATGCTTCACCGTCTCATGCCTGGGAAAACTCTCGCCAAGGCCATGAATGCCTTCGCTTTATCACTCATCAAATGGGCGTTGGGCTTGATCTGCGGTTCAATCGCACGTTCGGCCGCGCGCGACGAAAGACCGGTCACGACCGCGGCACGCGCTTCACCGGCCGGAGTTCCGGGTGTGACGTCGGTCAGTCGCTGCACCATCGCCATGACCGGTGTTTTATCTGTCTTCACCCGACCTTTCCGGCCCCGTCCCGGAGGTGGCTCATCCGGCTCCTTTCTGGATCTTCCTCCGATAGAAAGGGTGGGTCTCTACCGTGCCAGCAAGCATGTTCTCTCGCGCCACCATAAGGCGTAGCGCATGTCCCATCCGCCAGGCCGTGGGCTGGCTTACCCCAAGCGTCTCGGCCAGACGTACCGAGGACAATCCTTTATCCGATTGCAGCAGCAGCCACATCGCTTTCAGCCAGACACGCAAGGGCAATTTGGTCGCGTGCAGCGGGGTGTAGGTCGTCACGGTAAACTGGAACCGGCAATCGCCACTCCGCCCCCCGGTTTATCTGCCTATCGGTCGATAGGGGTGTTCGCAGACGAAGACCGTCAAAGTGTTCCGTCGAGCAACGAGGCGGCATCGGGCCCGGACGCCGAAAGCTACGCGAGACGCTTTGTCCTATTTATCTAGCATGGGATTGTCGAATGACTGACGGGAAAGCAGCCAATGTTCTCGAAGGCGCGATGGATTCGCTGTTCGAGCCGTTCGCCCTCGGCGATCTCCGGTTGCCAAACAGGATTGCGATGGCCCCGATGACTCGCGAATTTTGCCCAGGAGGGGTGCCGTCGCAAGACGTGGTTGACTATTATCGGCGGCGCGCCGAGGGGGGAACGGGACTTATACTGACGGAGGGTGCGGCCATCAATCGCGTCGGAATGCGCAACGAGTTCATTCCCCGATTTTACGGCAATGATGCCTTGGCGGGTTGGAAGAGCGTGGTTGACGCCGTTCATGCCGCAGGCGCTTCGATCATGCCGCAGCTCTGGCACGTCGGCATCCAGCAGACGGATACGGTGATCAATCCCAATACCATCAAAAGCAAAGCGGAAATGATTGGGCCATCCGGCCTTACAGGGCTTGGAGAAACGGTTGGCGCGCCTATGACCCAAAAGCAGATCGACGAGACGATTGCCGATTTCGGCGACGCGACGGCGGCTGCCGCAAGACTTGGCTTCGACGGGATAGAACTGCATGGAGCTCATGGTTACCTGCTCGATCAGTTCCTTTGGAACTTCACGAACCGTCGAAGCGACGCCTACGGCGGCGGAATTGCGGAGCGGACCCGATTCGCCACGGAGGTCGTCCGCGAGTGCCGCCGACGGGGCGGCCCCGGGTTTCCGATTGTCTTTCGCTATTCGCAATGGAAGATCTACGATTACGGGGCCCAGCTTGCCTCAGTCCGTTGGTGGACGCGGGCGTGGACCTTTTCGATTGTTCGACCCGTCGGTTCGATACGCCTGCCTTTCCCGGCAGCCCCGACAATCTTGCGAAATGGACAAAGAAGGTGACCGGCAAGCCGACCATGGCGGTCGGTTCGGTCACGCTCGACCTTGACTTCAAGGCCGACGTCACCGGGATCGCTGCGGGCGCTCTCAGTCTCAAGACGCTCGACGCCGTTCTAGACGGGATCGCCAGAGGCGACTTCGACATCATCGCCGTGGGCCGGTCGTTGATTTCGAACCCCGATTGGACCCTTCGCATTCGTCATGGCAACGCAGAAGAATTGCTCTCGTTCAGCAGGGAACACCTCCTGAGTCTTCACTGAACAAAATCGAGCGGGAACACTTGTCCGCATCCGAATTGTCGGCTTCGTACAAACTTTGATTTCATTCTCGGTTACGCCAAACACCATTCGGCAGTGCCGACATGAGGTCGGAACAAGTACTGCTCCCACATGACAACGCCCCTCGCGCCTGCATTGCGTCAACAGTCAGCTACCGCTTACGCGTCTGGAATCGAGCAGCACTTGTTCGAGACGGTTCATGAGTGCATCTATTGCCGACGCGTCTGACCCCAGAAGCCCTAGCAATTCCTCCTCCAGCGCCCGCATACGGGGTACCAATTTCTTGTAATTCTGGCGTCCGGACAGTGTCAGGGTAAGTATTTCCTCACGCCGGTTCAGTTGATTTTTTTCACGTTTCAGCCAGCGCCTGCGCTCGAGTTTAGCGATGGACCGACTCACCTTGGTCTTATGCATGTCCGAATGTTTGACGATTTCCTTGGCGGAAATCGATTGAAACTGGGCAATGGTAGCCAAAACACGCCATTCGGGGATCGAGAGCTCGAACTGCTTGCCATAGACTTCCTTAAACCGCCGCGAGACCGCCATGGCAATTTTGCTCAAGCGATAGGGGAGGAAAACCTCGAGACGAAGCTCTGACACGGCGATCGGACATTTCCCGCAACTGTTGCGAATAGGACTAACCTGCATCCCACAAATCTTCAAGGGAGTCTGTCGTCATCCAAAATCGGCCGGTCGCTGTGGGCGTTACCACTCCGACATTCTTCCTGCCCGAGCTTGATAGTTACATCTGTAACTGTGACTATGCGACTTCAGCACTGCCGCATAGGGGAGGGAGGGGGTCAGATGAACAAGCCGACAACACACGACGAGATGGCAATCACTCGCACGGGACAGATATCCACGGCGCCAGGATATATGTCGGGCTTCGGCAACTCATTCGAGACCGAGTCACTGCCGGGTGCCTTGCCGGTCGGCCGCAACTCGCCGCAGCGGCTGAGCTACGGCCTTTATGCTGAGCAGTTGTCGGGCTCTCCTTTCACTGCGCCGCAAGCTACGAATCAACGGTCGTGGTTGTACCGCATTCGGCCAAGCGTCAAGCATTCCGGTCGATTCCAGAAGATCGACAAGGGGCTCATACGCTCGGCGCCAGCCGCTCGCGACGAGAGCAATCTCCCGATCGCACAAATGCGCTGGGATCCGATCCCCATCTCGGATGAGGCACTGACCTTTGTGACGGGGCTGCGCACCATTACGACCGCTGGCGACACAGACGCCCAGACAGGCATGGCCGCCCACGTGGCAATCGTCACGCGCTCGATGGTAAACGAGTATATGTTTAATGCCGACGGCGAGTTGCTTGTTGTTGCTCAACAGGGTGGCTTGCGCTTCCGGACCGAATTTGGCGGCATCGAGATTCATCCGAGCGAAGTCGCCGTCATCCCGCGGGGTGTGGTGTTCAGAGTTGAGTTGATCGATGGCCCCGCCCGAGCCTATGTCTGCGAGAACTACGGTGGCGCTTTCACCCTACCGGATCGTGGACCTATCGGGGCGAACTGCCTCGCCAACCCGCGCGACTTTCTGACCCCCGTCGCAGCCTATGAGGACGTCGAACAGCCATCGACACTCTACGCGAAATGGGGTGGTGAACTTTATTCCGCGACCATCGGCCAGTCGCCGCTGGATGTCGTGGCCTGGCACGGCAACTACGCACCGTACAAATATGATCTGCGGCGCTTCTCGCCAGTAAACGCCGTACTGTTCGATCATCCCGACCCATCGATCTTCACCGTGCTCACAGCGCCTTCGGAGACACCCGGAACCGCCAACGTCGATTTTGTCATTTTTTCCGATCGCTGGTCGGTGGCAGAGGACACTTTCAGGCCGCCTTGGTATCATCGCAACCTGATGGCGGAGTTCATGGGGCTCGTCCACGGCGTCTACGAGGCCCGCCCGAATGGGTTCAACCCGGGCGGCATTTCGTTGCACAACCAGATGCTGCCTCACGGGCCCGATGCCGGCGTTTTCAAGCATGCGAGCGCTGCTGAATTGAAGCCGACCAAGATGGAAGGAAGCCTCGCCTTCATGTTCGAAACCCGTTTCGCGCAGCGCGTCACGCGATATGCGACGGAGGGCGGTCAGCTTCAGGACAACTACGCTGATTGCTGGAACGGACTGAAAAAGCATTTCGATCCGTCCCGCCCAGATTCAGGAAACTGGTAAGAGACCGTTTGAGAATGGGTTGATGTGACGGCTGGGTCATGATTCAAGCTTGGGATGTGGACCCGAGCGAGCCGTAGCCGGATGGCTGGATTTGAGAAGCGATCGAAGCGCTACCCGACCGATCTGACGGACGAAGAATGGCTGTTCGTTGAGCCGTTTCTACCACCGGTGGCCAAGCGTGGACGCAAGCCGGCGACGGACCTGCGTGATGTGCTTGATGCGCTTCGCTATCTGGCGCGCACAGGTGGTGGATGGCGGATGTTGCCGAACGACTTTCCGCCCTGGCAGACGGTGTATTGGTGGTTCCGCCGCTTCGTGCGCCGGCTACTGTTCCGTACGATCCACGACGTCACACTGATGCTCGACCGCGAGCGCGAAGGGCGTGAACAGAGCCCGACGGCCGCCGTCGTTGACAGCCAGTCCATCAAGGCACCAGCTGCGGAAAAGCGGGGCTTTGATGCCGGTAAGAAGGTGGTCGGTCGTAAACGGCACATTGCCGTCGATACCGATGGTAGGTTGCTCATGGTCAATCTGACCACTGCCGACATCTCCGACAGCGCCGGTGCTCAAACGATCGTCGCGGCCGTCCGCAAGCGATGGCCATGGCTCAAGCATCTGTTTGCCGACGGTGCCTACGACCGCACCCGCCTTATGGACGCCGCGGCATATCAGGACTTCGTCCTCGAGATCATCCGTCGCTCCGACAAGGAGCCGGGCTTCAAGGTGCTGCCCAGACGCTGGGTCGTCGAGCGCACCTTCGGATGGATGACGCGCTGGAAACGGCTCGTTCGCGATTATGAGAAGCGGATCGACGTTTCAGAGGCGATGATCCACCTCGCTCTCGGCAGCCTCATGCTCCGAAGAAGTGTCCATCCATGACCATTCTCAAACGGACTCTAAGATGAAGCTCGCCTCTCTTAAACATGGCCGCGACGGCCGCTTGATGACTGTCTCGCGAGACCTGACGCGAATGGCCGATGCCACCTCCGTAGCCCCGACACTTCAAGCGGCAATTGATGATTGGGCCACAACAGAGCCTCGACTGCGCGAACTGTCAAGGCAGCTCGAAATAGGCTCTTTAGCTTCCGTGCCGTTCGATCAAGCGTACGTCGCCTCGCCGTTCCCCCGAGCCTATCAATGGCTGGATGGGTCGGCCTATGTAAACCATGTCGCACTCGTCCGTCAGGCGCGTGGAGCCGTCGTTCCGGAAAGCTTCTGGACCGATCCGCTGATGTACCAGGGCGGCTCCGATATCTTCCTTGCGCCCCGCGACCCGATTGAAATGGACGATGAGGGGTGGGGCATCGACTACGAGGCCGAGATCGCTGTCGTAGTTGACGATGTTCCGATGGCACCAACCCGCGAGGAAGCTGCTGCCGCAATCAAGCTCGTAGTGCTCGTCAATGACATCTCCCTGCGCATCGTGCTGATGTCAGAGATCAAGAAGGAGCTCGGCTTCGTGCATGCCAAGCCCTCCTCCGCGCTGTCGCCTGTCGCAGTGACACCGGATGAGCTCGGTTCAGCTTGGGATGGCGGGTTGCTTCATCTCCCGATGCTGTCCTTCGTTAATGGCCAGCTGATGGGGAAGCCCAATGCGGGTATCGACATGACGTTTGATTTCCCGACTCTCATCATGCACGCAGCCAAGACTCGTCGCCTGTCGGCGGGCAC
Organism: Chelatococcus sp. HY11; assembly: GCF_018398335.1. Lineage (NCBI taxonomy): Bacteria > Pseudomonadati > Pseudomonadota > Alphaproteobacteria > Hyphomicrobiales > Chelatococcaceae > Chelatococcus > Chelatococcus sp. HY11. The sequence goes on along the minus strand of NZ_JAHBRX010000003.1, from coordinate 81,182 downwards.
GTTGATCGGCTCAGGAACTATCTCGAACCGGGATGCTGACGGCGGCTGCGGAAAGCCGGTAACAGAAGGCGGCCTTGGCTATTCATGCATCGCTGAGACGCGGTCCGTCGAGACTATCCTCCACGGCGCTCCTGCCACACCGTTCCTACGCTTCGACGACATCGTGGCGATTGAGATGAAAGATTGGGCTGGCCAATCAATCTTTGGCCGGATCGAACAGCGGGTTGTGCGGCGCGTAGGTGGCGGTCTGTCAGACGTGAGTGTGGTAACCGCCACGGCACAGACTCCAAGTTGATTCTGTCCAGATGGACTCACCTGAACCGATCGCTAGCGAATTCTTCGGCCACCTCCAACCTAGACCTAAGCTCCAGTACTTAAGCGCATAGCGCCCTTGCAGATATGACGAGGACCGCAGTGCCAAGCAAGTTGCGGCGCTACGACCTGAAGGGCCTCTCTTATGCAACGATAATCTCAATCCACTTGGTGCCACCAAGTGCGACGGCACCGAGCCTGCAAGCCTGCGGCGGGGTCGCTTTGTCGACAGGGAGAACAACAATGACTGAACGGCGCTTTGGCGTGGGCATCGTCGGATTGCAACCGGGAAGAAGTTGGGCAGCTCGCGCCCACATTCCGGCGCTTCGCGCGCTGTCCCGCGACTATGAAATCGTCGGGGTCGCCAACACCAGCCGCGCCAGCGCCGAAGCGGCGGCCGCGGCTTGCAATATTCCCCGTGCGTTCGCCGACGTCTCCGAGCTCGTTGCTTCTCCGGCCGTCGATATCGTCGCGGTGACCGTGAAGGTGCCGCATCATTTCGAGATTGTGAAGGCGGCGGTTGACGCCGGTAAGCATGTCTATTGCGAATGGCCGCTAGGCAACGGCCTCGCCGAGGCTCAGGAGCTGGCCGGTATCGCGCGCTCGAAAGGCGTGCTCGGCGTCGTCGGGACGCAGGCGCGCGTGGCCCCTGAGATCGCGTATCTGCGCCAGTTGATTGCAGATGGCTTCGTGGGCGAAGTCCTGTCAACGACTCTTATCGCCCGGGCAGGTGGCTGGGGAGCCTCAATCCCTCAGAAGAAAACCGGCGCCTATCTGCTGGATCGCGCCAACGGCGCCACCATGCTGACAATTCCTCTCGGCCACACTCTGGCAGCTCTCCGCGACGTCCTCGGGGATGTCGTCGCGCTATCCGCGATCCTGGCCAACCGGCGCACGTCAGCCCTAATTGTTGACACGGGGGAAACCTTACCGATGACCGCGCCCGACCAGGTATTGGTGAGCGGCGTGCTCGAAGGCGGTGCTCCGATCTCCATCCATTATCGTGGCGGGGCCGCACGCGGCCCGGGCCTCCTCTGGGAGATCAACGGCACTGAAGGCGATATTCAGGTGACGGGTGCGTCGGGTCATGCCCAGATGGTGAGGCTCGCCATCAAGGGGGGACGCGGAGCCGAGCAAGAAATGCGGCCGGTGGACGTCCCGAACTCATTTTATGCCGGATGGCCGGACGATGTCGTGCACCGGAATGTGGCGTGCACTTACGCCAGGATGGCTGCGGATTTGCGGGACGGGACACGCACAGCTCCGAGCTTTGACGACGCGGTCGCCTTGCACCGGCTAATCGCGGCTGTGGAGGCCGCAGCTGAGACGGGCAGTTCCGTCACGCCATAGGCGCTTCTCGTGCCGGGATTGCCGCGCGGCTACCGCGCCCCAAAAGCCCGACACGGCGCAGGCGCCAGAAAAGCACGATGTCGGCGGTCAAATCAGCAGCCTGATCTTGTCCGCCCCGAAGGATTGCCGATTGACACTTCGGCTATTCTGCACGATGCGCGCCGGCACGAGTCCTATGGGCGTCGCAGGTTCCTGAAGAATTCACGCAACTCGAACGCCAAGTCGTCCGGTTGCTCCATAGCAGCGAAATGGCCGCCGCGGGACATACTGCTCCAACGTCGGATATCGCTGAAGGCGTGATCGGCCCATCGTCGCGGCGGATGGAGAGGCTCTCCCGGAAAGGCGGAATACCCGGTCGGAACACCGATCTTTTCGCCCTTCGGAATTTGCCAGGGCTCGTGCATCTGCGTGTAATAGGGCCAGAAGGACGAACCGATCGCTCCCGTAAACCAGTAAAGACTGATATTGGCGAGCAGTTCATCGAGGGTGAAGGCCGATTCCAGATCGCCGCCGCAATCCGACCAGGCCCGGAATTTCTCGATGATCCAAGCCGCAAGACCCGCGGGCGAATCCGTCAGCCCGAACGCGAGTGTCTGCGGTCGCGTGCTCTGGATGCGCAGGTATCCTGATTCCTCCCTCCGCCATGCGGCGAGCTTCTCAAGAAACGCGCGTTCCTCGCTGGAGGGTGCGGAGACCGAATCGGGCTGTCGCAGCAGCATCAGATTGAGATGAATTCCGATCAACCGCTCGGGATAGGCGTACGCGAGCCGAGATGTGATTAGAGAGCCCCAGTCGCCGCCTTGCGCCGCAAAGCGTTCGTAGCCCAGGACCTCGCTCATGAGTCCGGCAAAGCAATCCGCCATTGCCTCAATGCCAAAACGCTTCTGGCCGGGCTCGAAGGAGAGACCATAGCCCGGCAGCGATGGAACCACGACTGTGAAGGCGTCCATCGGATCGTTGCCATAGCGGGCCGGATCTGTAAGCCGGGGAATAAGTTCGAGAAATTCGAAGACCGATCCGGGCCAGCCGTGCGAGAGCAGCAGCGGGTAGGGATTGGGCCCACGGCCCGGGACATGCAGGAAATGGAGATCGATACCATGCCATGCTACCTTGTACTGCGGCAGCGCGTTCAGGCGCGACTCTTGCGCCCGCCAGTCGAACGTATCGCGCCAGTATGCGACGAGTCTTCGCATCCAGACTGGGTCCGTGCCGTATTGCCAGGATTCAATGGCCGGTGCATCAGGAAACCGCGTCCTGGTCAACCGCTCCCGCAGATCGGCGATCGCCTCGTCTGGCACGGTGAGGGAAAACGGAGTTGGCTGCGGCGTCAAGGGACCCTTCCTTCGCACTCGGTTATTGACAGGTTGCTGGCGATCAGGCTGCAGCACTGGGGCATTTGTACCCCTGTCCTCGGAGGCTTACCATGTGGTTTGCGATGATGTATCCAAATGTCAGCGCTGGTCCGAGAGTAACGCCGCCCGTGGCATAAGTTCCCGCGAATATCGAATTCATATCATTGCCACACACGTAAAGCCCTTCGATTGGCTTATCCTTACCGTCCAGGACCTGAGCATTTGTGTTAGCGCGCAACCCTAAGGCAGTTCCAATATCGCCCGTATGGAGTTGCAAAGCGTAAAAAGGCCCTTTTTCGACGGGCGCTATGCAGGGATTTGGCTTGTGGTCCCGATCGCCTACGTAACAATTATACTTCGAGTTTCCTCTGCCGAATTCCGTGTCCTGACCGTGGCGCGCATCTCGATTGAACCGCTCGATAGTTTCGGCCAAAATTTTACCATCAATACCAAGCTGGGCAGCAAGATCTACAATTGACTTCCCCTTAACTAGCGCTCGTGGACAAAGGGTATCCATAGTTTGACTGCGGCGATGGCGACAAAGCCGAGGTAGGATTCCTTGGTCTTGTCGTATCGGGTGGCGACGCGTCGCCAATTCTTCAGCCTGTTGAAGAGCCGCTCGATCTGGTTTCGCCATTTGTATTTGGCTTTGTCGTGCGGGATCGGGTCGCGCCGATTGCTCTTTGCGGGGATGACGGCTTCGATGTCGGCCTCAGCGATCTCCTCGCGAATGGCGTCTGCATCGTAGCCCTTGTCGGCCAGGAAAGCCTCGATCCGGTCGGAAATCATCCGAAACAAAGGCGCAAAGCCTTGGGTGTCGTGGGTTTGCCCGGGCGTCAGGAGGAAACCGAGCGGACGGCCTTTGGCATCGCATCGGGCATGGAGCTTGGTGGTGAAGCCGCCGCGCGATCGGCCAAGCGCCTCGGCCTCCTGAGTCCCCTTTTTATGCCGACCGCACAATGATGTGCCCGGACAACCGTGCTGTCGATCATGTCGGCGCTTCGATCGCGCTCGACCAGTTCGGCCAGGGTTTCGAGCATTGCCTCGAATACGCCGGTCTCGACCCAGCGTCGGTAACGGCGGAAGACGCTGTTCCACTTGCCGTATTCGTCAGGCAGATGCCGCCATTGCGCTCCCGTGCGCGCCATCCACATCATGCCTTCGAAATAGCTGCGATTGTCCTGAGCAGGCCGGCAGCCGCGACCACGTTCAGCCGGAAGAAGCGGACCGATCAGACCCCATTCCTCGTCCGTCACGCCAATCCGTTCGCCCAAGGCTACCTCCAAATGGAAGCCTTGAATCAAAACCAGATTCCTCAGTCAACCTTTGTCCACGAACGCTAGTTCCGCCTCCAGTGCGGCCAAACCCTCCGTGACCCAGTGATGATACCAGGCTGCCTTTTTCTCCTCGGTCGCGCCGATCACGTCGACAAGTCGCTTAAGTGCGCGCAGGTTGTTCAACGGATGGATGTCGCAGGCGATAAGTTGGGCTAGGCTGCGGACATAGGCACGATCCACAGCGTGCCTCGGAAGGAGGGGTGGCTCGGGATAGGTTTCTTCGATGTACTCGCAAATCGCGAGAGACTGGGTTAGGACGGTACTATCGCCCAGCTCCAAAGCCGGGACGAGCCCAAGAGGATTGACTGCGCGATATGCGGGCTGGAGATGCTCACCTCCGCTCCGCAGCATATGGACTAGGTGTAGTCTGTAGTCGATGTCCTTAAGATTCAGAGCAATGCGGACGCGGTAGGCCGCGGATGAGCGAAAATAGCTGTAGAGCTTCATCTCGAATTCTCCCAAAGTGCGCTGAAGAGCTCACATTGCATTGAGGACGATTGCTTACCAATGCCACCTCCGGGGTGACCAAACATCACGTCTTCAACCTTGCTGCAGATCTAAGAGACCGTTTGAGAATGGGTTGATGTGACGGCTGGGTCATGATTCAAGCTTGGGATGTGGACCCGAGCGAGCCGTAGCCGGATGGCTGGATTTGAGAAGCGATCGAAGCGCTACCCGACCGATCTGACGGACGAAGAATGGCTGTTCGTTGAGCCGTTTCTACCACCGGTGGCCAAGCGTGGACGCAAGCCGGCGACGGACCTGCGTGATGTGCTTGATGCGCTTCGCTATCTGGCGCGCACAGGTGGTGGATGGCGGATGTTGCCGAACGACTTTCCGCCCTGGCAGACGGTGTATTGGTGGTTCCGCCGCTTCGTGCGCCGGCTACTGTTCCGTACGATCCACGACGTCACACTGATGCTCGACCGCGAGCGCGAAGGGCGTGAACAGAGCCCGACGGCCGCCGTCGTTGACAGCCAGTCCATCAAGGCACCAGCTGCGGAAAAGCGGGGCTTTGATGCCGGTAAGAAGGTGGTCGGTCGTAAACGGCACATTGCCGTCGATACCGATGGTAGGTTGCTCATGGTCAATCTGACCACTGCCGACATCTCCGACAGCGCCGGTGCTCAAACGATCGTCGCGGCCGTCCGCAAGCGATGGCCATGGCTCAAGCATCTGTTTGCCGACGGTGCCTACGACCGCACCCGCCTTATGGACGCCGCGGCATATCAGGACTTCGTCCTCGAGATCATCCGTCGCTCCGACAAGGAGCCGGGCTTCAAGGTGCTGCCCAGACGCTGGGTCGTCGAGCGCACCTTCGGATGGATGACGCGCTGGAAACGGCTCGTTCGCGATTATGAGAAGCGGATCGACGTTTCAGAGGCGATGATCCACCTCGCTCTCGGCAGCCTCATGCTCCGAAGAAGTGTCCATCCATGACCATTCTCAAACGGACTCTGAGTGGAAACTGGGGCAACGACATCGTATTGCTTCTGAAGGCTGCGGGCGAATCAGGCCTGAAGGTTCGCTTTGGTAACCAGTCCCTCGATACCCCGGGCACACTGGCCGCGGCAGGACCAGCCGTTGAGGGCGCGTACTTTGCCAAGCTCTACAATACGGAAGCGCCGGCTGGACATGCTTTCAACGAGGACTTCAAGAAGCAGTTTGGCGTTCTGCCGGCTTCGGAGCAACCCACCACGGTCTTCGCATTCATGCTGCTTGGCGACGCCCTCAAGAAAGTCGATTTCAAGGGTGGTCCTATTGATGCGACCAAGATCGCCTTGGCGATCGAGGGCGCGAGCTACGACACTCCCGGTGGAAAGTGGTCAATCCGTAAACAAGACCATCAGGTCCAGATGCCCGTTTACATCTCGGAAGTCTCCCGGGACGCAAAGGATAAGCATGACGGCACGCCATTCGGCTTCAAACTCCTGAAAATCGTCTCGCCTGAAGAGGCGGCTGTGCCGCCCTCGCCGAAATGCGTGATGAAACGTCCGAGCTGAACTGAACGAAAGCATGATCGTGAGGGCAGGCTGGCGTACAACCCGGTGGCCTGCCCTTCGCCCATCCGGAACAGTCGCGGCCTGACGCGGCTTACTCAAACACGGCAAGACAACAGGCGATGCGCAATGGAATGGTTCGTCGTATCTCTCATCAACGGCGCGGTTTACGGTTTGCTGCTCTTCATGGTCTCCGCCGGTTTGACGCTTGTCTTCGGCATGATGGGCGTCCTGAATTTCGCACATGCGTCCTTCTATATGATCGGTGCGTATGCGGCTTTCGTCGTCTCCTCGCTTTTTGGTTTTTGGTGGGGCCTGCTGTTCGGTCCGATCTTCGTCGCGCTCATCGGTCTGGGGGTCGAGCGCTGGCTTCTGCGGCCGGTTCACAAATACGGCCACGCCAGCGAATTGCTGATTACCTTCGGTTTGGCGTTCGTGTTTGAAGAGTTCGTTAAGGTTCTCTTTGGTCATTTCATTGTAAATTATAAAGTCCCCGACGTCCTGCGCTTTCCGGCTTTCCAATTATTTGGCAGCGACTACCCCTTCTACCGGCTCTTCGTGGCGTTGGTGGCGCTAGTTCTCCTCGGAACACTATTTGTGGTGTTGCGCTTCACCCGTATCGGCATTGTCGTGCGAGCTGCCGTCCAGCGTCCCGAAATGACGGGGGCCCTCGGCCACAATGTCAGCGCGGTGTTTATGGTGACTTTCGGCATTGGCGCGTGGATGGCGGGCGTCGCCGGTGCCGTCGGCGGCGCATTGCTCACGGTTAATCCGAATATGGCGATAGAAATGTCGATCCTGACCTTCGTGGTCGTGATCGTCGGTGGACTGGGCTCTCTCGCGGGAGCCTTCATTGCTTCTCTTCTAATTGGCCTTCTCACAACATTTTCAATCGGAATCAGTGTTTCTCTCACAGACATTGGACGAATGATCGGCCTCGGCGAGTCATTGTCCATCCTGGGTTCGGTTGCGCGAATGAATCTATCCACATACGCAAGTGCGGTTCCCGTACTTGTAATGCTACTCGTTCTGCTCACGCGTCCGTCGGGACTGATGGGAGATCGTCGATGACAGTCGTGTCGTTTTCCGGAAGCCTTGATGCCTCCGTCGGCACAGCAAAGAAGTCCATTGGTCGCTCGAGGCAGATAGTCGTCTTCGTGGCTCTTCTGATCGTGCTTGCGAGTGCCCCCTTCTATCTAAACGACGCCTGGATGAGTGTTATTGGAAAGGCCTATATCGCAGCGCTATTCGCGCTATCCTTCAATCTCCTCTTCGGCCAAGCGGGGATGTTATCGTTCGGCCACGCTGCCTATTTTGGTCTTGGCGCATTCATGGCCATCCATGCGATGAAGGCAGTTGACGCCGGTCTCATCTATATCCCGACACCCTTCATCCCGCTGACTGGCGCTGCGATCGGGCTGGTGACCGGCGGTCTAGCCGGTCTGTTTGCCTGTCGGCGCAGTGGCGTCTATTTCGCTATGGTCACGCTTGCCATGTCGGAACTCATCTACGTTCTTGCGCCTAATCTCCAGGAGTTTTTTGGAGGAGAATCCGGCGTGACAGCGTACAGATCGGCGTTTCTCACTTTCAATTTCGGCCGGGAGAGCCACGTCTATTCGCTCATCTTAGGCTGGTTCGCAATATGCGTCGTTTTCCTCCGCTTGTTCACGACGACACTGATGGGAAGGCTCGCCATCGCGCTACGCGAAAATGAGAACCGCCTCCCTGCGTTGGGTTACAATGTTTACTGGTCAAAAGTTCTCCTTTTCGCCATTTCAGGGATGTTCGCCGGGGTTGCCGGAGCGCTTCTCTCGATGGCGACCGAGAGCGCCAACTACGCAATTTTTTCAGTCAACCACTCGGCTGCTGTTGTGCTGCAGACCTTCATCGGCGGTGCATCGGTGTTCCTCGGGCCTGTCGTGGGTGCCTTCGTTCTAACGGTGTTCGGCTACGTTGTGTCTGATCTCACCAGGTCGTGGCTACTGTACCAAGGCCTTATCTTCATTGCTCTGATGCTGTTTGCCCCGAAAGGCTTTGCGGTGCTCCTGATGGACGCGGCGAAGGACTTCAGAGAGCGTGGTGTGGGAACGATTCGGGATATTGGTATCGTGCTCGCAGGGGTCATCTTGGTTGGGTTGGGAGTTCTGCTTCTGGTCGAAGTGCTGAGCACGGTCATGACGCATGATTACATGACAAAGGCCGGGCAGACGGGGACATGGGTTCCTGTGCCTGCACTGGGCTTCGCGTGGAATCCTGCAGAAGTGATCACGTGGTTCCTGCCGATTCTTTCACTCGTATTGGGCGTGTGTGTCCTGCGCTGGAACGCGCGCAGAAGGCAGAGCGCGGCTAATGCAAACGGTTCTGGAAGCGAAAATTCTCGTTAAGAATTTCGGTGAGAACCGAATCATTCGCGGGCTTAATATCGCAATTGCAAAGGGCGAGCGCCATGCAGTGATAGGCCCGAATGGAGCCGGGAAGTCCACGCTGTTCAATCTGCTGACCGGCTATCTCAAACCGACAAGCGGTGAGATCCTGCTCCGCGGGAAGAACATTGCTGGGCTGCCTCCCCATCTCGTCAACCGCGCCGGTCTCGCGAGATCGTTCCAAATTACAGCGATCTTCCCGGCCCTGAGCGTCTTCGAGAATATTCGCATCGCGGTCATGGCTCGGCACAACGCGCGTTACGGCCTCTTTCGCCGCGTAGCGGCGGCAAAGGCGATCAATGACAACGCCTGGGAGTTGGTCGAACGTGTGAGACTCATGCCGATCGCGGAGAAACTCGCGGGGGATATCACCTATTCCGAGCAACGTGCGCTCGAAATCGGCATGGCGCTCGGCCCTGATGGGGACGTGATCCTGCTCGACGAGCCGACCGCGGGGATGTCGCGCGATGAGGCGGCTTACATGGTCGAACTGATGCGAGACGTGACGACTGGGAAAACCCTCATCGTCATCGAACACGATATGAGCGTTGTGTTTTCGATTGCAGATCGCATCTCGGTTCTCGTCTATGGTGAGGTTGTCGCGACCGACACGCCCGAGGCGATCCGGTCGAACGCCAAGGTCCAGGAAGCGTATCTCGGAGAGGAAAATCATGAACCTGCTTGAGGTCGAGGCGCTGCACGCCCACTATGGAAAGAGCCATATCCTTACGGGTGTGTCGCTCAAAGTTGCAGAGCGTGAGACCGTGGCCGTGCTCGGTCGTAACGGCTCAGGGCGCTCGACAATGCTCAAGACCCTCGTGGGTCTTGTTAACCCAACCGGGGGATCGATACGTCTCGAGGGCGAGGACATTGCTGGGCAGCCGAGCTATCGGATTGTGCGACGTGGGTTGGCCTATGTACCGGAGGAAAGGCTGGTCTTCGACAACCTTACCGTTGAGGAAAATCTCCTGATTGGGGTGCAGAAGGGTCCGCCTGGCGCACCGTCCTGGAGTGCTGACGACATGTACGCCTATTTCCCGCGTCTGCTGGAACGGCGAACGACACGAGCGGGGAGGTTATCTGGCGGCGAGCAGCAGATGCTAACGCTGTGCCGTTCGTTGCTCTGTCATCCAAAGATCATCCTCATTGATGAGCCAACGGAGGGGCTTGCGCCCAAGATTGTAGAGAACCTCGTCAATGTGATGCGCGATATCGTCAGGCGCGGCGTTTCCGTCGTTATCGTCGAACAGAAGATGACCATCGCACTGCGCATCGCTGATCGATGCCTGGTGATGGGGCACGGCCGTATCGTATTCGAAGGCACGCCAGACGAGCTGAGGACGAATGCGGATGTGCGCTCGTCCTGGCTCGAAGCAGCGTGAGAGGACTCACGCCGTGAGGAGGCCGCCGTCAACTGGCAGGATGACACCGGTGACGTAGCTTGCGAGCGGGGAAGCAAGGAAAAGAACTGGCCCCGCGATTTCGTCCGGCTCGCCAAACCGACGCATGGGGATGCGCGAAAGGAATTTTTTGCGCCTCTCGGGGTCGTTCCGCGTCCGCTCGCTGAGAACAGAGACCACCGATCCCGGGGCAATCGCATTGACGCGTACGCCATCCTGGGCGAGTTCGTGAGCAAGGCTCTTCGTCATCGTGGCAAGTGCCGCTTTCGACGTCGTGTAGGCGAGGGAGGTCCCCAACAAAACGTAACTTGAGATCGACGCAACGTTGATGACGTTGCCGCGTGTTTGCCGCAACTGCGGCAGGAAGGCGCGGATCATATTCAAGCTACCATCAAGGTTGACCGCCAGAGAGCGCCGCCATCCCTCATCGAAGCCCTCATCGTCAATGCCGTGTCGTTCAATGATGCCGGCATTGTTGATGAGGATATCGAGTTTTCGACCCGAACCGAGGAGCCGTTCGGCGAGCGACATGCATGCGGCTTTGTCGGCAATATCAAGGCCGGATGAGAGGACGCCCCCAATCTCGGCTGCAACCGATTCTGCGTTGACGCCATCGATGTCCACCACGATGATCTCAGCCCCGTGGGCGGCAAGGCATCTAGCGATTGCTGCGCCGATGCCCCGTCCGCCGCCGGTCACGAGCGCCGTCTTTCCGCCAAAATCGAGATCGCCCATACTGTTCTCCATCGCAAAAACTATCACCACATCGTTTCAGATTGCGAATGCGGGTTAGGCCTATCTTGCGATAGGTCTCAATCTGTCTTTCCAGCAGGATGATGCACGCTCCGGTTTTATGACGGAGCGTGGGGGAGTCTGAGATGAATGACGATCGGATCGTTGATCTCTACTTTGAATATGTGAATAACGAGAACTGGGATGGACTAGGCGATCTTCTAGCCGAGAACTGCGATCACCGAGCAGTTGGAGCGAAGCCGCGTCTTGGGCGCGCTGCCGCCCTGGAGTATTTCCGCGGCATGTTCGATCCCTGGCGCGAGCATCATGACCAGCCAGGCCGTCGCATGCGGGGCGAGGGTTGTCTTGCCATTGAGATTAATTTCACAGGAACGACCAATGCGAATCAGCGGGTCACATTTGAGGCGCTCGACGTTTTTGACATCAGGGAGGGCCGGATCGCTCGACTGGTCACATGGTACGACATCGCCCATGTCCGACGGCTGCTCTCCGACTCGGGCGAGGTAAAGGCATGACGCATAAGGATGTTTTGAGCTACAGCGAGATGGTGCGTGCTGCCGCGGCCGAACGTCCCGATTTTACGGCAATCCAGATTGGCGACGAGCGCCGAACCTATGCCGAGCTCTGCAACGGGGCTTCCGACCGCGCGCGGGAACTGGCCGCCCTCGGCCTAAAATCGGGTGATAGGCTTGGTTTACTCTTGCCGAATTCAATCGAATTCGTCGAAACCATGATAGCCGCTGCGATGCTGGGCGTCGTTACCGTCCCGATCAATACCCGGTTCAAATCGTTTGAGACGTCCCATGTCGTCCGCGATTCTCAGATGACCGCGATCATTACGACCGACGCTGTTGCCGAGCACGCAGACTTTCCGGCGCTTTTGCTGGCCGCTCTGCCCGGCCTCGACAAGGAGACGGACCCCCTCAATCTCCAGATCGAAGGGTTTCCCTTCCTCAGGGCGGTCCTGTTACTCGGCGCCGCAAGAAAGCCGTTTACCGACCGATCGGCATTACGGGAGCGCGCGCAGGCCGCACGGTTCCCGGAAACAGGCCCTAGTGCCGAGGCGCCGTTTCTCTTAATGTACACATCAGGGACTACAGCCAACCCCAAGGCCTGCATAATCTCGAGCCGTGCGTTCGTTGGAACCGCGATGGCGCTAGCCGGACGCTACAAAATAACGCGCGACGACGTATGGTGGTGTCCTCTGCCCATGTTCCACTGCGGCGGTATCCTGTTTATGACCACCATGTTTTCGGTGGCAGGATTCTATGTCGGAATGTCGCACTTCCAAGTAGACGCGACGTTCGACACCATTGAGGCGGTGAAGCCGACTATTTTCTATCCGCTCTTTCCGCCGATCACGCTGGCCATCATGGACCATCCGCGTTTTGCCCGGACATCGTTTGACAGCGTGCGCTACGTGTTCAGCGTCGCACCTGAAGATGTACAGCTCAAGGTTCAGTCCGCATTCCCTCAGGCCACCTTGTGCAGCGCATTCGGAATGACCGAGGCATGTGGTGCGGTTACGTTCAGCCTTCCCGACGATAGTTTTGAAGACCGCACGAGAACCTGCGGAACCGCCCTTCCGGGATGGGACTTCCGGGTCGTCGATTCCGAGACACGCCGTCCAGTGTCTACCGAGGAACGCGGCGAAATCGAAATCCGGGGCGTCGGCCTCTTCGACGGCTATTTCAACGATCCGGAAATGACGGCAAAAAGTTTTACGGAGGACGGCTTCTTCCGCACCGGCGATATTGGATCGCTGGACATGAATGGCCGCCTGCGGTTCCATGGGCGATTTAAGGACCAATTGAAGGTCGGTGGCGAGAATGTTTCGGCACTCGAGGTCGAGTCGTTCCTATGCTCTCATCCCGCTGTGAAGGTCGCACAAGTGATCGGCACGCCAGATGAAAGGATGGGCGAGGTCCCCGTTGCGTTCATTGAGCTGATGAGCGGTCACAAGCTCACCGCGAAGGAATTGCTCGCTTACTGCGAAGGCAAGATCGCCCGTTACAAGATTCCGCGTCATGTGCGCTTCGTAACGGAGTGGCCCATGTCAGCGACCAAAGTCATGAAGCACAAGCTTCGTGAACGGTTTCTGGAAGAACAGGCTTTCGGCACGGGGGTACCATGATGTCGCGGATCACGGATGCCGATGAGGCTTACGGACACCAGTTGGTTGCGCCGGCGATTGTCACTGCGCATCAGCAACCTGGCTGGGCCGAACGCTGCTGGCATCTCGTCAATTTCGGAGATGGTTGGGTGCTCGGAGCGGGTCGGGCGGTCAATCCCCATGCCGGTCATCAGACGGCAAAAGCGGGGCTGAACACCGGTCGCCTGCAATATGCCCAGCGGACCCGCGAGGAGTTTCGACAGGGAGATAGCCCTGATACGCCCTCAGTGGGCAGCATACGAATCGAGGTGGTGGAACCGCTCCGGCGCGTGCGTCTCATTCTCGACGACGCATCGTGCCCGTTCTCGTTCGACCTCACATACGTCGCACGCTTTCCAGCTATCGAGGGTCCGCGGAACCGGATCGAGCGGCATGGAGAGGTTGTCACCGATTACATGCATTTCTTCCAATCCGGAATCTATTCGGGCGTTGTCGTCGCCGACGGCGAAGAACGCCGCTACGAACATGTAATGGGCTTTCGGGATCGTGGCTGGGGCCTGCGCAAGCATGAGGGAGCCGCACAGCGCGGCATGCATGTGTTCTGCGGCTGCGAACTGGCGGACGAGTCGATTTACATGCTGCTTTATGAGAACGCCCACGGTGAGCGCATGCTGACGAGTGGTTGGACGATGAACAAAGACGGCATCAGCGACCGAGCAGTCAATATCTCTCACGACATCAAATTCGACGACCTGTTAGCGCACGAGGGTAGATTCGCCGTCACTTTCGAATCAGGCCGTCAAAGCCGCATCGGGTTCCGGGTCGATGGGCGCCTTTTCATGGAAAGCGTCGGTTACACATCGGTCCTGGGCCGCAGTGATCCAGGGACCAACCGTCTCGATATGTCTGATCCTGGCGTACTGACGGCCTGGCAAGGGCTTTTCGACAATGGCGCAACGTTCGAGTGTGATGGCCGCGTGGGCAACGGCTATGTCGAAACAGGATTGGGAGCGCATGCGCGCTATCGTCCGGAGGGTGCCCGTTGACAGACACGCCCACAGCCTGGCCCACGATGGACCTCGAGCGCGTTGCCCTCACAACAGAGGGACTAGCGGAACGACTGACCGAGCCGGAATTGCGGGCACAGGTCTTCAGCCTTGCCGCGGTTATCCGCCACATAGGGCGAGAGCAGATCGCCGCTAAGGAACGATTGCAAAGACGGACCGCGCTTGCAGAGGCGCTCGCCGCCGGCGAGGAGGCCGGGATCATCTCAGCGGCGCGATCCCTTGCAACGCTAGACCGTGAAGCCGTCTTGCCTGTCGACTGGGGGAAAGTCACCGGTGGCTGATCCACGTAAGGACATTGCCGAGCGGCTCGGGGCCTGGTTCGCCGCACACGGCGCCTTGCATGATGTTATAATCGAGGCACGCACCACCGTCGGTCTCTCGCAGATAACGTGGCTCGGAACCCTTCGTGATGGCGCTGAGCTGCGGCCCATCGTCCTCCGCTTACCCACGGCGGCTTCCGGCGGGCGTTCCATCCTTGCGCAGCGATTGGCTTTGCAGGTGGTTGCCGGTCATCACCTCCCCGTGCCGGAACTGCTGTGGCATGACGACGGGCACGACAACCTCTTTGGATGCCCATTTATTGTCATGGCACGAGCGCCCGGGTCCGTTCCGGTGGGCTGGGAGGCGCTTGACACTGACGTCCGACATTGTTTGGCGGAACAAGCGATTGACGCCTTGGCTGGCCTCCACGCCATTGATGTCGACCAGACGCCGCTCGCGCACTCGGAACCGTCCTCGCTGATGGATTACCGCGGCCTTGAACGATTGGCGAGGCGGCTATCTCCCCTCCCACCCGTGATGGACGCCGCACTTTGGTGGCTTGCTCGGCACCAACCGAAGATGCAGCCGCGTCGCGCCATCGTCCATGGTGATTATCGCATGGGGAATATGGTCGTCGATGAGGGCCGCATTACGGGCATTCTCGATTGGGAAATGGCTGCCCCCGGAGATCCGCTCGCCGACCTCGTCTGGTGCTTTATCCCGGTTTGGGAACCTCCCGGGGTAGACGAGGCACCATTGCTGAAACGCTATGCCGAGCGCACTGGAATCGACATCGATTCAGATGCACTCCATTGGCATCGCGTGCTCGCTTTTCTGCGCCTCTCCTACTACGCGCTTTCCGCGACACGCGCTTTCGACAGTGGGAAAGTGCCGGACCTGCGCCTTGCCGCGTTGCGGCTTCATCTACCGATTAGGCTAGACCGCCTGGCAGCGGCGATGGCCGGCGAACCTTTGTGTTGAAGGGGGGTGAGAAAGCGCTAAGGATCATCCGATCACAAAGTCGCAAAATGCGCGGCGGACGCAGGTGACGGATGGGGCCGCGCCGGGCAACGAGCAGACAATCGTGTTCTTTGCGGCAAGCAGGCGAGCGACAACAGGAGTTCTTAATGGCCAGAGGTCTTCGCGATAAATCGGCAATCGTAACGGGCAGTTCTTCCGGCATCGGTAAGGCGATCGCATCACTCTTTCTTGATCAGGGCGCCCGCGTTCTCGGAGTCGACCGAGCAGATGCTCCTTTGGAGCTTACAGGTCGGACAGGCTTTACGGCATTGGCGCTCGACCTTGCCGAGTCTGGAGCTGCAGAGGAAGCTGTCTCGCATGCTGCGGCGACTGACCTCGATATCTTGATCAACAACGCGGGCATTGGCGATGCCCGTCCGATCAGCGAGACCTCAGATGACGATCTCCAACGATACCTGCGAGTCAACGTTGTGGCGCCTTTCGCCCTCTGCCGCGCCGCGATCGCGCGAATGAAGGGGCGCGGTGGCGCAATCGTCAATGTTTCGTCCGTGTTCGGGCTTCGAGGGGCGGCGGGCTCTTCGGCCTACTCCGTGTCGAAAGCGGGACTCTCCGGTATGACATTGCAGCTAGCTGCGGAGCACGGGCGAGATGGGATTCGGGTTAACGCCGTGGCGCCGGGTCTGATAGCGACGCCCTTAACGGAAGAGAGGCTCAACGAGAATGCTTGGTTCCGCCGGATGATGATCGAGGGCTGCCCCCTCGGCCGGCCGGGGCGGGCCGAGGAAATCGCCGAGGTCTGCGCTTTCCTGGCTTCGGACGCGGCCAGTTTCGTCAGCGGGGTGATCATGCCCGTAGACGGCGGCTGGTCTTCCGCTAAATTTCTGCCAAAGCCGGGTTAGCAGAATGCCTTATGCCATCATTTTCTTTGACCGCGAGAACAGTGAAAACCTCCGGCTGGAACTCCGCAGCGCGCATATCGACTATATTCGGGCGCATGCCCCCGATGTGCTTGCCAGCGGTGGCCTGCTGACGGATGACGGAAACACCGGTCATGGCGGCGTCATCATTATCGATACTGACGACCGCAGGGTCGCTGAGGACTTTGTCGCAAAGGATCCGTTTTTCACGGGAGGCATCTATGGGCAGTATTGGATCAGTCGTTGGCGCAAGGCATTCTTTGCCGGCCAGAGTTTCCTGTGAGCGAAATGTTTGACAAGCCGGCTTCCGACCTGCTGCGGCTCGACGGACGGAATGCCGTCATTACGGGCGGGGCCCGGGGCATTGGACGAGCGATCGCTGCACGCCTAGCGGAAGCCGGCGCGGCCGTTGCAATCGGCGACCTCGATGGTGCCGCGGCAGAAGTCGTTGCGAGCGCGTTGGCTGCGAGCTTCGGTGTCAGGACCTATGGTGGTGCACTTGACGTCAGCGACCCTGCCGCTATCCGAGTGTTCGCAGAATGCGCAGAGAAAGCAACCGGACCCTTGACCGTGTGGGTCAACAATGCGGGAATTTATCCCGTTTCACAATTCCTCGATATGGACGTGTCCGAATGGGACAAAGTCATCGCGGTCAATCTTCGAGGAACTTTCCTCGGTGCGCAGGAGGCGGCGCGTCGTATGATCGCTTTCCAAAACGCGGGGCGCGTCATCCTGAATATTTCGTCTGTCTCCGGGTATCGTGGCCGGGCCGGGCTGGCACATTACACGGCCAGCAAACATGGCGTGGTTGGTCTGACCAAGAGCCTTGCAATCGAACTCGGGCCGCGCGGCATCCGTGTTCTCTCGATCGCACCGACGCTCGTTCCGACACCGGGAATCAAGGCGCGCCACGCCGGAGACGCTCAGGGGCAGGCGGCGCAGCTTGAAGCAACGCTCGCCAGACAGTTGCCGCTGGGGCGTGTTGCTGATGAGGACGACATCGCGCAGGCCGCTCTCTTCTGCGTCAGTGATATGGCTTCACTTGTGACCGGGACAACGCTCTTCGTCGACGCGGGCGCAACCGCCCACTGATTCCGGCTCGACGCTGCGGCGAAACCTGTGCCGCGTTAGACGCGGGATCCGGCATCGAAGCGGATCACCGAAGCGGATCATGAAGCGGTTCTCCATGATGTGCAAGGCGAGATCGCAAATTCCTCGGCATAGCCGAGGCGCTTCGGGAACACAGTTTTGTCGACAAGCCTCTGCGGCGTCACGACACGAAAGTGATGAATCTGTCCGACTTTTGAGAACGCATTAAGAACTCACGCCGGTTTGACGGTGGGTGCGGCTGATTTTTCGGCTTTGAGCGCTTCATAGAGCGCGGTCTTTCCGATCTTTACGCGGGCGGCGGCTTCGCGGACATTGAGACCGGCAGCCAGATGCTGACGAGCCTTTGCGAGCTTCTCCGGTGTTACAACCGCCTGGCGGCCTCCGCGTCGACCCCGATCCTCTGCTGCCTGCAGTCCGGCGCGGGTTCTTTCCCGGATGAGATCGCGTTCGAACTGGGCCAGCGCTCCGAACAGATGGAAGACCAGGCGACCGCCAGATGTCGTGGTGTCGATGTTCTCGGTGATAGAGCGGAAGCCGATACCCTTGGATTCCAACTCGGTGACGATCTCGATCAGGTGCTTCATCGATCGACCGAGGCGATCGAGCTTCCAGACCGTAAGCGTGTCGCCGTCCCGAGCATAGCGCACGGCTTCGGTCAGCCCCGGCCGATCGGTTTTCACACCCGATGCCTTGTCTTCGAACAGCTTCTCGCAACCCGTCTTGCGCAGCGCATCGAGTTGAAGCGCCGTATCCTGGTCGCCGGTGGATACCCTTGCGTAGCCGATCGAGGTCATGAGGTGTGGCTTGTCCGCTTTCTCGTTGAACTCGGACAATGTCCGATTTGCCGTTGCATGACAAGGTTTACGGACCAAATCTGTGGAAGCCGCAAAACGACCGTTTGCCGAACAGGCATTTTCCATTTCGGTGCAGCGTCCGCGCTGAGAGGTGAGTGAATGGCTCGAAGAGTATTGCTGAGCGAAACATGGTGGTGCCAGGTAACCACGATCCCGGATGAGGATAGGGAGATCGCCAAGCACTACACGCTGGACCAGTCGGATCTCGATCTGGTCATGCGACAGAACAAGGCGTCGAATCGGCTGGGCCTGGCCTGCGTTCTGGCGATGCTGCGATTTCCAGGCCGACCACTCGCGGATGGTGAGATCCTGCCTTCCGGCGTCTTGCGGTTCCTGGCGCGGCAGATCGGTGCCGATCATCGCGAGATCGACCGATATTTCGAACGTCCGCAGACACGCCGCGAGCACCTCGCCCTGCTGTTCGAGAAAATGAAGATGCGCCCATTTGCGCCTTCGGACGTGAGGGCACTGACCGGCTGGCTGACGCCCGCGGCGCAAACCCTGCGCCGGGCCGATGTTTTGGCGGATATGGTTGTGGAGGAATTGCGACGCCGGCGAATTCTCCTGCCGGCGCGCGGAGCACTCGAAGCCATCATCCACGTTGCAATCCGGCGCGGCATCCGCATCGCTCACCGGGCCTTGGCTGGCGGGCTCTTGGAAGGCCAGAAGCGTGACCTCGACAAACTTCTCGACCCGCGTGAGGGGACGAATGTGACCATCCTCGCGTGGGCCAGAACACCGGCATTGTCGCCTACCGCCATCAATCTCGACAGGATAGCCGAACGCGTTCAGTTTCTTCGGTCCCTGAACCTGCCAATGGAACTGATGGAGCGCATTCCGGCCAAGGTTTTTGATGAACTCGCCGCGGAAGGGATGCGGATGAGCGCACAGCATTTACGCGACCTCAACCCCGAACGCCGGCACACCGTGCTGGCTGCAACGGTCCTGCATCTTTCCCGCCATCTGACCGATTGCGCAATCGACGTGTTCAAGAAGCTAATCGGCGCCATGACGCGGCGAGCCGACAATCAGGCGACCGCCCGCATCACCCGTTCGGTCCGGGAGGTTCAGAAGCCGCTGAAGGACGTTTCGAAAGTTTGCCATGCGATCATAGAGGCCAGGCAGAAGGGCGAGGATATCGGCAGGTCGCTCGAAACGGTCATTCAATGGCCGATCTTCGCGACCAGTGTCCAGGCGGTCGACACGCTGATTGCCCCCGACAGCATCGACGGGAAAATCGAAATGCTCCAGCGCTATCCGACAATCCGGAAAATGGCGCCGGAATTCCTGTCGACGTTCGTGTTTCGTGGCCACGCCGTGGCGGCGAATCTCCTGCGCGCGCTATCCATGGTCGCCAATCTGTACCGCAAAGGGAAAAGAGCGATACCCGACAGAGCACCCATATTCTTTGCACCGAAAGGCTGGATGCCGCTCATCCTGCAGGATGGCAAGATCGATCGCAGGGCCTATGAACTCTGCCTGTTCAGCGAATTGAAACGCCGCCTCGATGCCGGCGATGTCTGGGTGGAGGGCGCGAAGCGCTTCCAGTCCTTCGAGAGCTTCCTCATTCCCGCGCCGACATTCGAGTTGATGCGGGAGGAAGGTCCGCTTCCGGTCGCAGTCGATACCGATGTGGAAACCTATCTGAAGCAACAGCGCCAGACCTTGAACGACGGGTTGAGCGAGCTTTCCCGTCTAGCAGAAGCCGGTGAGCTCGACGATGTCGAACTGGCCGGCACGGGTTTCAGCGTCACGCCACACAAGGCCATGTTCCCGGACATCGCGAAGTCGCTGAAACCGAAGGTGGAAAACCGGCTGCCTGCCGTCCGCATCACCGACCTGCTGCTTGAGGTGGACGCCCGCACGGGATTTTCGAATGCGTTCACCCATCTGCGCACCGGGCGCACGGCCGACAACAAGCTTGCCCTGCTTACCGCCGTTCTGGCGGACGGCATCAATCTCGGACTCACCAGAATGGCGGATGTTTCCCCCGGGCTGACGATGCGCCAGCTCGCCTGGGTGCACGACTGGCATATCCGGGAGGAGGGTTACACCGGCGCGCATGCCATCCTTGTCAATGCCCAGAGGCAATTGCCTCTCGCGAAATTGTGGGGCGACGGAACCACCTCATCCTCGGACGGGCAGTATTTTCCGGCGGGAGGGCACGCCGAGGCGATCGGCGACCTCAACGCCCGCTATGGCCCTAACCCCGGCGCGAAGTTCTATCGCTTCACCTCCGACCAGTATGGGGCGTTCCACATCATCGCTATGAACGCCAATGCGAGCGAGGCCATATACGTCCTCGACGGTCTGCTCTATCACGGCAGCGATCTCGCTATCGAAACCCACTATGTCGACACCGGCGGGGTCAGCGACATGAGTTTCGCTCTTTGCCATCTTGTCGGTTTCCAGCTCGTGCCCCGGTTGCGCGGCCTTAAGGATCGCCGGCTCTATCTCTTCCCGGGCGACGCGCCTCCCCAAAACCTCGCCCCGCTCTTCGGCGAACCCATCAACATCGAGCGGATCAGGGCAAACTGGAATGACATCCTGCGTCTCGTCACGACGATCCGTTCCGGCCAGGTGCGGCCTTCGACCTTGCTGGCGAAACTGTCCGCATTCCCGCGCCAAAACGGACTGGCGCTCGCGTTGCGCGACATTGGACGCATCAATCGATCCATCTTCCTGCCGCAATGGTGGCAGAACCCTGAAATGCGCAGGAACGCCACCGCAGGCCTCAACAAGAGCGAGGCCCAGAACACTCTGGCCCGGGCGCTGTTCTTCAATCGTCTCGGAGAGCTGCGGGACAGAACCTTCGAGAGCCAGTTCTACAGGGCGTCCGGGCTGAACCTGCTCATCAACGCGATCGTTTACTGGAACACGCTCTATCTCGAACCAACGTTTGCCGAACTCAATCGCGAAGGCATTGCAACGCCGGCCGACGTGATCAAGCACATCACGCCGCTCGGATGGCAGCATATCAGCCTCACCGGCGACTACAACTGGACCCCGACTGACAGTCTCGACCTAAGGCCGCTTCGGCGAGAGACGTCGATGCTGGCCGCTTGATCACTATATGTTCTCGAATGTCGGACAGATTCACCACTTTCGTGTCGTGACGCCTCTGCGCCCATTCGGATGGGAGCCCGGCGAACATATCCGTGTCCATGAATCCAGGGGCAATTGCATTGAGCCGGATGCCGAAGCGGCCCAGGTCACGCGCCGCGGTGAGAGTGAGCGACACGACGTCGATCCCGCATGGGACTGGCGTGCCAGTCATCCGGAGGAGTGCCGACGAAAGGTGAGATCGAGGCGAGAATTTGATCGCCAGCGAGCAACAGATCACTGTTCGTCGCATACAGCAGGGTTGGTCGGGGCGAGTGGCCCGCGCCTGCGAGAATGGTCCAGTCCCGCCCAGACGATTTCTTCTGCGATCTCTATGGGTGTTCCAAAAGCGGGCGGCGTTCCAGCCGGAAAATGCAGCATGCGTGGTAGCTCATTGGACGGACGCTGCGTACGACGCCGGCATCTTCATTCAGAATTATCCGTGGGAGGGCAGAGGCGATAATGGCGACCGCCAGAGCTGGAGCGTGTCGGACGTGGCGAGGCTGTTTGCAGTCAAAGTGGCAAACTGGGCGCCGATCAGCGCGGGTTCAAGATCACCGCCCGGTCGATACCACGTATAGGTCCAGTTGGTTGAGCCTAGAATACTGAGGGCGGCGATCGTCGGATCGATTTCAGGCCGGATCTGACCGGCTGCCTGCCCTTCGCGGATCGTCGATATGAAAATTTGCTGATAGCGGTAGTCATCGCTGAGAATGCGCTGCCGCTGCTCAAGCGTCCAGCGCTTTCGTTCGTGCAGGAACACCGCCGTCTCGATGAGGTTCTCGCACACATGGTCAATGTGGCTCGCAATTAGCCGCCACAGACGGGTCAGGGGATCGTCATTAAGAGAGGCGAGTTCGGCGATATTTCGAACACCTTTTGTAATGATGTCGACGAGAACGGCCTCGATCAGTTCGTCTTTCGCGGCGAAATAATAATAGAGAGTTGCTTTTCGAACGCCAATCGCATCGGCGATACTCTGAAGCGAAGTTGCCTCGGAACCCTTTTCCCAAAAGTGCCGGACGGCTGCGCGAATGATTTCAGCTCGTCGCCGATCATGCGAAGCGTTTCGGCTTCTCTCTGGTGCCGTGGCGTGAGCCATCACGTCGTCGCCCTTCTCATGAGGATCGCAAGCGATCGTCCGCTGCTCATTTTGACCAACGCGCGCACCTTCGTCAGACCCCTCGATTTGGTCGGGCTGGCGGGTGAGAGTCGCTGAGATGCAGCACGGCGCGGCGAGCGGCATGCACGGCGTCGCCGATGCGGCCGATACTTTGCGCGTCGCCCACCACAGAGAACGGGATGCCCTGCCGGGACAGAGCAATATCGAAATCGGTGCCGCTCTCCCGGCCTTGTGCCATCACGACACACGTACAGGAGATCTCCATTCCGCCGGCGGCAACCTCGATTCGGACCGTTTCACCGCAGACACTCGCTATGGTCGCGTTCTCAACAATTGTCAGCGCCATGTTATTGGCGAGGCGAGCGCGCAACTGCTTCCGATACATTGGTTCCGCAGAGCGTGCGAGCTGCCGGGCCGGAGAGCGCGTCACAAGAACGACAGAGTATCCGCGCTCGGTCAGATATTCTGCCGTTTCGCAACCGGTTTCTCCGCCTCCATAGACGACTACAGGTAGGGTGTTCGGAGGCGGCAGATCCGCCTCGCTCATGAGGAGATCATAGGCGCTCACGATCCGGGCCCGGGCGTCTGTCTGGAGCGGAAAGTTTGCTGCGCGCGCGCCGGTCGCAAGCAAGACGACATCAGGCGCGAGCGCCACCACCGCTCCCGGATCGAGCTTGTGGCCACAATGGACCGTGACGGCGCTCTCGGCGAGGCGTTCTTTTAGATAATCGAGATACCAGAACAGCTTGTCTTTCAGCGGTGGCGTCGCTGACGCAATGAGTCCGCCTCCCAGTTCGCGACGCGTTTCGTAAAGCTCAGTTGAGAAGCCAGCGGCGGCGAAATCAAGTGCCGCGGCCATGCCGCCCGGGCCGCCGCCGACGACGATGGCCTTACGTTCACCGCCGCCGGAAAGCGCGCGACTGATCCGCTCGTACCCCGCGACCGGGTTCTCGGCGCATGCGATTGTTTCATGACGCAGGATACGGTCGAAACACCAGTTGCAATTCGTGCATGGACGAATGTCCTTTACCCTGCCGGATAGGGCCTTTCTTGCCCAGAACGGATCGGCGAGGAGAGGACGTCCGAGCGCCACGATATCGAGAGCACCTTCTCGGATGGCCGTTTCCCCGGTTGCCGGCCAACGTACGGGACCCACCCCCAGAACAGGGACCCCGGCGACGTCCCGGATGGCGCGGCAATGGTCAAGCCGCCAGCCCTCCGGCATCGACATCGGATCGATTGTCATATCTAGCGAGCCTTCGATGTTGCCGGTTGAGACATGGATCGCATCGACGCCAGCAGCGACAAGTCGGGGTACGATGCGAAGCGTGTCTTCCAGCGTAATCCCGCCCGGCAGGTAATCTGTCGACGACAACCGGTAGATGAGCGGTTTATCTGGTCCCAGCGCCGCTTTCACCGCCCGGATGACTGCGAGCGGGAAGTTCAGGCGCCGCGTCTCATCCCCCCCCCAGAAATCATCACGGGTGTTTTTGAGCGGAGACAGAAAAGCCATCAAAAGATAGCCGTGCGCTCCATGGAGTTCAATCGCATCATACCCCGCTTCGACTGCACGCTCTGTCGCAGAGCCGAAAGCGCGAACCAAACCGTGCACTTCCTCCTCGGAGAAGGCAAGGCACTGAGGTGTTCCGTCACGCCGCGACAGAACGATGCTCGGGCCGGACGGCAGCCCCTGGAGCGTACGCGGATCGGCTAACTGTCCAGGAAGATGAAGCTGAAGGGCAGTCCCGGCGCCTTCATCCTTCATGGCTTTGACAAGCCCGCGATGCCCGTCGATAAATTCATCTTGATCGAGCGCCAATTGTGCCATTTCGGCCCGGCCGTAACGGGTGTCCACGCAGGTGAATTCAACGGTGATCAACCCTGCGCCGCCCGCCGCGCGCGCCCTGTAATATTCGAGGCTGTCCGGAGTGACCCGACCTTCTGGCGAGCCAAGCCCGCTAGACATTGCAGCCATAGCGACCCGATTTGGGAGTTCAAACCCTGCAAGCTTGATTGGTTGACCGAGAAGAGGAAATGCCGGTCCGAGTTCAGGGTGGGTGTCAGGAATCCTCACGCCTCATTCCTTTTCGACGGTTGGGCTCCAGATTTCCAACGGAACGCCACTATACTCCCTATGTGCGCCACGGTTCCGGTAGCCCCGCCTGTCTTCGGATAGTCCATCAGCGATCCTGATTGCGTGAGTCTATCTCAACAACATTCCAAAGCGGCGAAGGCGCGATGGCCCGCGTCAGTTGGTCGGCGAACTGTGCTGCGATCAGAGAGGAACCCCCGGCGCGTTCCGGCCGATACCAGCGGTGGAGCCAGTTGAGCGAGCCAAGGATCCAGAGCGTGGCGAGCTTCGGATGTACGGAAGCCGGCACTTGGCCTGTCCCCTGTGCCGCAATGATCAGATTGCGGAATACGCTTTGATAGGCGCGATCAGCTCCCAATATCTCAGTCTGCAGGCGCGCCGGAAGCCGATCCATCTCCCGAACGAAAACTGTTGTGCGATCGAGGTTGTCGCAAACGAACGCGGCATGGCCTTCAAGCAAAGCGCGCAGCCGGGAGAGCGGATCGCCGCTTCCGGAAGCCAGCTTCTGGGCATTGGCCAGATGCTCGTCGTGCACGAATTTCAAAACATCGAAGAGCAAAGCTTCCTTTGATTTGTAGTAATAGTAAAGGCTGCCTTTCAATATCCCAACGCTGTTGGCGATATCCTGCAACGAGGCACGATTGTAGCCTTTCTCCGAGAACACCCTAAGGGCGGCTTCCAGGAGATCGGCCTTGCGCTCCTCGCCCGACATTTTGTCGGCGACGCCTGACCGCAGCGCCTCGCCTAGCATTCCGGCTTGCTCCACTCTCATTGCGACCAGCGCGCCAATGCGTCGTCGATCCCTAAACGGGATGGTGGCTCGAAGACCGTCGTTTCATTCCCGAAGCGGGGCGCCCGTGTTGCCTCGATCCGGTCTCCGTCGCGACGGAAAATACCTCGAGCCTGCGCATGCAGAGTTTGGGCTGCTTCGTCCACCCCAAGCACCGGCGAGACGCAGGCATCACCGTCACTGAACAGCAACCCCCACTCATCGCGCGTCTTTTCGCGGAAACGTGCGGCAATCGCATCCGTCATAACGGGCCAACAGGCTTCGTCGTCCTGTGGAAAAGCGCCTGGATCGAGTCCGATCCCATGCATAAAGAGGCGAAAGAATTGTGGCTCGAGCGCACCGACGGCGATGAAGCCTCCATCCTTACATTTGTAACACCGATAGAAGGGACGTCCGCCGTCGAGCAGGTTGGCGCCACGCCTGTCCTTCCATTGGCCCGTTGCGCGCAGGGCATGCATCAGACTGAGGAGAACCGGGACAGCGTCGCACATCGCAGCGTCGACGACATGACCTTTGCCACCGCGAGCCACATCGAGCAGTCCGGCGATGACGCCAAATGCGAGAAACAGGGTGCCGCCAGCATAGTCGGCAACGAGATTGAGCGGTGGTGAAGGCGGACGGTCGGGGGAGCCCATCAAAGCCAAGGCGCCCGACATGGCAAGGTAATTGATGTCATGTCCGGCACGATTCGCGAGGGGGCCGGTTTGCCCCCAGCCTGTCATGCGCCCATAAACAAGGCATGGATTACGGGCGTGGCACGCTTCGGGACCGAGGCCGAGCCGTTCCATGACGCCGGGGCGGAAACCCTCAAGAGCTGCGTCAGCGCGCGCGACGAGATCGAGAGCCCGAGCGCGATCCGAAGGTGATTTCAAATCGAGCTCAACGCTGGCACGATTGCGGTGAAGGATGGCGCCTCCGACCTCATTATCGGTCACCGGGCTCCCTGGGCGCACGATGCGAACGATCTCCGCGCCGTGATCGGCCAACATCATCGCGCAGAGCGGAATGGGCCCCAAGCCGTCGAACTCGACAATTTTGACTCCAGAGAGAATGCCGCTAGCAGACATCGCGATAACCGCCTCACCTGCAGCCAAACATGCCGCCGTCAAGAATAATCTCGGTTCCCGTCATGTAAGCGCCGGCGCGGGAGGCGAGCATGATGGACGCCCCAACCACATCCTCCGCAGTCCCCATACGTCCCAATGGCACACGCTCGACGAGTTCGGAAAGTTTTTCCTCTTCGCCACGGATGTGAGCGGTCATCTGGGTGGGAAAATACCCGGGTATAAGTGTGTTCACGGTGATGCCATAAGGGGCAAGCTCGGCGGCCAATACGCGCGACAGATGATGGACCGCAGCCTTGCTGGAGGCGTACGAAAAAGCCGAAAGGGGCTCGGCGCGAAGGCCAGCGAGCGATCCAATATTGATGATGCGTGCCGGGTCCGCGCCCCGTTCCTCGCGCTTCAGAAGCGGCAGAAGATCGCGCACGAGCGTGAAAGGACCTTGGACATTGACCGCCATCACAGAGGCCCACGCCTTGTCAGGGAAAGTTTCCAGTGGCGCTCCCCAGGTTCGCCCAGCATTGTTGATCAGGACATCAAGTCGCGTTTCGGATTCTCGGATACGCTGAGCGAGTGCGGAGCACGCCTCTGGCGATGAAAGGTCGGCAACGATCCCGACGCATTCGCCCGATCGCCGCAATTCCGCTTCGGCCGCGGTCACGACCTCCTCCTTGCGCGAGGTGATGTAGACCTTCGCACCGCCCAGTACAAAGCCTTCCGCTATCATGCGCCCAAGCCCCTGGGCGCCGCCGGTCACGAGGACGATCTTGTCTTTCGTTTCGAAAAGCGAGGCGGGAGAAAAGTTCAGTGACATGGCATTCCGGCAGTTGGACAGGGTAAGGGACAGAAGCAAGGGGGCCATTGCAATATAAGAGCTTAGTCAGGCAACCTATCGATCGATAGTTCGCCTCAAGCGTCCGATTTGCGCGCGGCGCCCGAAGATATCTTCCAGCCGCTCGATCACATGGCCGCCGCAGCACTGTTTCTCGATACCATCAGTGTCGTATTAAGGCCGCCGTCAACCGTGAGATCGACGCCGCTGATGAATGACGCTCCGGGGCCGGCCAGAAAGTGAATTGCCGCGGCGAGATCCTCTGGGGTGCCGATCCGATGGAGCGGGATTTCCTGCGAACGACACTGCCGCAGTTCCTCATTCCTGTAGACATGCCCCGTCATCCCCGTTTCGGTCGGTCCGGGCGAGACGCTGTTGCACCGAATGCCGTCCGGGCCCCATTCGAGCGCCATCTGCCGGATGAGCATTCGCAGCGCGGCCTTGCTTGCGCTGTAGGCTCCAAGCGGCGTTGCTGGATGTTCGGCCGCCATCGACGCCGTCGCGACGATCGCGCCGCGAGATTTCCGAAGGGCGGGATAGGCCGCCTGCGCCATCAGGAAGGTTGCACGGGTATTGATGGCGAAAATGCGTTCGTATTCCGACAAGGGCAGTTCGGCGAGCGGAAATGTGTGGAGGACGCCAGCGTTACTGATCAGTGCGTCGATGCCCCCGAATGCCGCGAGGGATGCTGAGACGACAGAGCCGGGCACTTCTTCTCTCGCGAGGTCGGCAACGATCGTTTCAACGCGGCCCGCTAGCGGCGCTATTTCGACAGCCGCATCGGCGAGGCTTGCTGCGTCGCGATCGACGAGCATTAGCACGGCCGGTTGTCCGTCATGCGGTTTGGTTGCGAAAAGCCGCGCGGTCGCGCGTCCGATGCCGCTCGCCGCGCCTGTGATGACGATTTTCATGGCCAAGGTCCCCGCTTCAGTGTTCGATGACGATCTTCCCGATGCCATGCGCACCCTCTAGATGGAGCAGAGCGTCCTTTGCTTGATCTAGACGGTATGTTTTTTCGATGACTGGCCTCAGCCCGTGCTCCTCGACGAACCTGAGCATTGCCGCGAAATCGGTGAGATCGCCCATCGCAGTTCCGAAGATGGTGGCGTGCCTCAGAAAGAAATCAGGCGCCGCCATTGTCATATTTACGCCCCCGGTCGAGCCGTAGATCACGATTCGAGCCCCCATCGCGAGGGCGCGCGAATACTCAGGTAGGCCAGTGGTGGGAGCCCCATCAAACACCACATTGACGCCGCCGCTCGCTTGCTGCAGGGCCTTCCGCCAGCCCGCCTCGCGATAAATAAAACCAGCTTTGGCCCCGAGGGCGGCCGCCTTCGCGAGGGTCTCCTCGGACCCGCTGGTCACGTAAACGTCCGCGCCGGCAGCCACGCCGAACATCAACGCGAAAGTCGCGACTCCTCCTCCAATGCCCGTGACGAGAAGCCGGTCGCCCCTTTCCAGGCCGCCCTTACCGAACAAGCCGCGCCACGCGGTGAGGGCCGCCGTGGGCAGCGCTGCAGCCTCGGCGAACGAGAGGCCCTTGGGCTTGGCGAAAGCATTTTCAGCCGGGACACAGATGGCTTCAGCAATGGTGCCAGGGAGCGGAACGCCGAGGAGCGCGAAACTCTTCGACGGAAAGCGTGGATCAGCGCCCCAATGGAGGCCCGGATAGAGCACGACTTCACGGCCCTTCAGGGCCGGATCGACATTCGGTCCGATTTCCGCAACCACCCCAGCGCCATCCGCCCCCAAAATGCAAGGTAATTTCATATTGGGGTACTGTCCGCGGCAAATCCAAAGCTCGCGATGATTGAGGGATGACGCTTTCAGCGCAACGCGGATTTCCCCTGCGCGGGGCGTCGGTAACGGTTCATCTCGCAGAACGGCGCTCTCCGGTCCGCCCGCTGTCTCCAACACCAGTGCTTTCATCGCCCTCTCCGCCATCGCGACCGAATCGTCGATTGAGATTGCAGGCGGTCACTAAGAAAACACCTATCCATTGATTGCATTTTCTACCAGACGAATGGTAGATTTTGTTCAATGCGCCAAAGAGCGCCACGTCCGTCAGCGGTTCACCAGGGGAAACAAAACGCCATGCAAGCCATCGTGACTAAATTTGTCCCGCCGCTCGAACCGGTGGGCTTGCTCGACCGGCCCCGCCTCAGGGATTATCTCGGCGATCTCGCGCGGCACCGCCTCACCATCATCAAGGCGGCTGCCGGCTACGGCAAGACGACACTACTGGCGCAATGGTTCGACGAGTTGAAGGCGCGCGGCGCCCTATGCGGTTGGATCTCACTTGATACCAATGATAGCTCACCGCGACCGCTCGCTCGCTCGCTGCAATGCTCCATGCCGTCGGCCCGATCGGCGAAGGTCTGGAGAACGTATTTCTCAACGAGGCCTATTTCAATGCGGAAGCGCTGATTGCGGCAGTCATCGAACGACTGGCCCGGACGCGTCAGCCCGTCTACCTCTTTCTCGACGATGTCCATCTTCTGGATCAGAGAACTGCTGATCTACTCGCCCTGCTCATCCAACGTGTGCCGCTCAACACGCATTGCGTTCTCGCGACGCGACAATTGCATACTATCGAGCTGGGGAGCATGCGCGCCTATGGTCAACTTCTCGAGCTTGGTCATCAGGAATTGCGTTTTACGCGCCAAGAGGCGATCGCGCTGCTCGCAGGCGCCGGCCATCATGAGTTCGAGGTCGCACACCTCGACATGCTGCTTTCCAAGACCGAGGGTTGGGTCACGGGTCTCAAGCTCGCGTGTTTCGCCCTGAACCGATCGACGGACCGAAGTGATTTTTTTGCTCATTTCTCTGGTCGAGGCCGCGCCGTTGCTGCGTTCTTTGCGGAAGACGTCTTTGCCCGACAAAGTGAAGAGATCAGGTCGTTCCTTCTCGAAACCGCCGTACTTGACCGGCTTTCCCCGGAACTATGCGATACCTTGACTGGCCGGCGCGGTTCAAGCGCCACGCTGCGCCACCTGGAGGAAATTGGCCTTTTTATTGCTCAACTAGACGATGAAGGCCAGTGGTTCCGCTACCACAATCTATTTTCCGAGTTCCTCCAGCG
The DNA here is from genome assembly GCF_018398335.1 of Chelatococcus sp. HY11. Taxonomy (NCBI): domain Bacteria; kingdom Pseudomonadati; phylum Pseudomonadota; class Alphaproteobacteria; order Hyphomicrobiales; family Chelatococcaceae; genus Chelatococcus; species Chelatococcus sp. HY11. Next base: position 50,870 of record NZ_JAHBRX010000003.1, on the reverse strand, counting down.
AAAACTGGCTGACCTCGATTCACAGGCCGTATTCGTCGCACACCGGAAGGCCGCGGTTTGGTTCCATTCGCGCGGTCACCATGAGCAGGCCCTCGAGCACGCGCTGAAATCGCGTGATTTCACCCTCCTTTCGGAGTATCTTGAAGGGGTTGCCGAAGACTTCACCTATTCGGGTCGCGTCGGAACGATCTCCAAGTACGCCGCGGAATTGCCCCTGGCCATTCTCGCGCGCAGCCCCAACACGGCGGTCGCGGTCGCGTGGCATAAGATCTATGGCATGCGTTTCAGACAGACCCGCCATCTCCTTGATCTTGCAACCGAACGACTGGCGGAAATGCGCCGCGATCCCGAGACCGATCCCGATGCTCTTGAAGCGCTCGACATGACGCTTCAGCACCGTGAGATGACCTTCGCTGCCGCACACGACAATCTTGCCCAGGTGGAGGAGCGTTGTGCGACACTCCTGCGCTATTTCGCGCCGCGGCGCCCGTTCGTCGTCTGCTCGCTCTATGCTTATCAAATGTCGGCTCGCCGAGAACATTTCCGCTTCGAAGGACTGGACCGCCTGCATGCGCAAGCGCGCGCCAGTGCTGAGCAGTCGGGCTATCGTTTTTCCGTATTGGCGTTCCAAGCCGCAGCGGGCATCTCGTTGTTCGCTGCCGGGCGAACCGAACAAGCCCGTGAGGCGTTGGCCCAAGGGCTGGACGAAAGCCATCACTGGGCGGGCAAGAACTCGCCGCTCGCTGCGCTGATCGCGCTCCCGCTGGCTGAAATCCATTATGAAGCCAATGAACTCGAGCAGTCGGCAGAGCTCGTTGACAGCCATCTGCCGGTTGCACGTGAGCTGTGCTTCGTCGATCAGTTGGTCGCTGGGCATATCGTGAAGTCGCGTCTCCATGGCGCTCGTGGCGATCAAGATGGCGCGCGCCGAGCACTAGACCAGGCCATGAATGTCGCGCTGGAATGCGATCTCGAGCGCATGCGGCTTGCCGTTCTGCACGAGCAGATTCGCCTCCTGCTGCGAAATGGCATGACGGATGCCGCGGCTGTGCGGATGGCTGAATCGAACCTGCCGAAATCGTCCGGCGCTCTCGCGCCGAACCAGGGGGCGACCACACTCAACGAGTTGGCAGCGCTGATCTGGGCCCGCTATGCGATCAACCGCGGTCAGGCGGCCGAAGCTTTGGCTCTGACAAAGCAATGGCGGACATTCTGCCAGAGCCGCGGAGCCGTGCGCGCCTTCGTGCGGTGGAGCATTCTTGCCGCGCAGACCCTCTCGATCAGTGGGGATCATCGCACCGCACAACGAGCGATGCGTGAAGGTGTCACCGCGGCTGCGCCGGCGGATCTTATTCGCAGTTTCGTCGACGAAGGGCAGCCTGTCTTCAAGCTCCTGTCCGATGCCTACACAGACAGCATGGACTCGCAGCATCCCACGGACCTTTTCGCGCGCCGTGTGCTGGCAGCCTTCACCGGAAAACCGGTGTCGACCCCCGAGATCGTCGAATCAAACTATGAGGGGCTCTACGGCCGGCTCAGTGGCAAGGAGTTGGAAATCCTGACTCTCGTTGGTTGCGGGATGCGTAACCGCGAAATCGGCAACCGTCTCGGGCTGTCTGAGGGATCGGTCAAGTGGTACATGCAGCAGGTGTACGACAAGGTTGGCATTCGCCGTCGTTCGCAGGCTGTTGAAAGAGCGCGGCAATTCGGCCTTATTGCATAGATTCTGCGTATAAGATTGGCCGTCCCTGTGACGCCGGAGTGCGTCATCGACATACTGTTCTACAAGCTCCCGATCCAACGCATTCGGCGCTCTTGCCTCTCAGAGCCTGACGCGCGTGATTTCAAAGTCTTGCAAGTTTTCTTATGAGGGGCCGAATGTGTGCGACGAAAATCCAGGCGACTGCCCTTTCGATGGATGTCTCGAAGTCTTTGGCGAGACGGCGGCAGCGTCCGAGCCATGCGAAAGTTCGTTCGACGACTGGCCTACCCCTTTAAAGTGGTCCTCCCTGATGTATGGCATTGAGCCATTTGGAGGACGAGAGAATGGCAAGGAAGAGACATACTATCGGTGGCGTCAGGAATACGGCGGCCTCAAAGGAGATCAGGTCAAGCGCCTGAAGGAGCTTGAGGCGGAGAACGCCAGGCTCCGTCGGGCGGTATCTGATCTGACGCTCGACAAGATGATCCTCGCCGAGGCTGCGCGGGGAAACTTTTAAGCCCCGCCCGCCGCCGCGCCTGCGTGGATCACGACGCGGGCCATCTTGGCGGTAATAGCGGTCATCGCCTTGCGGCGCAGATCTGGATTGTCGCGATCTCTGGCGATGTAGCGTTCGAACTTGTGCCGGAAGCCATTCTCGCGCTGGCGGATAACGACTTGCCCGGCGATCCACAGGGTGCGGCGCAGCCGAGCGTTGCCGAACTTGGAAAGCCGGGTCTGGCCGCGATATTGGCCGGACTGTTGTGTCGAGAGATCCAGCCCGCAGAACTTGAGAAACTGGCGATGATGGTGGAAGCGGCGAAGGTCTCCGGCGTCGGCGATGATCGTCAACGCGTTGATGGGCCCTATGCCGGGTATCTGGCGCAGGAGCTGGTAATCCTTGCTGTGCCGCAGCAGTTCGTCGGCCTGTTCCTCGATCTGGTTGCGTTGCCGGATCAGGCTGCGTGCTTCGGCAATGACCATACGAAACATGCGAATGGCAGGGGCATCGAGCGGCAGCGGCAGTCCGATCGACGTGCGCGCCGTCTCGTAAATACCCATCAGAATCTGCGTCTTGCTGACTTTGCGGCCGACAACATCCCAGGCTGCTGCCACAAACTCCTCCTTTGTCAGCGCCGTGATGCTTGCCGGGGTCGGAAAGGCATCGAGGAAAGCGAAGAACCAATCACTGCGGCTGTTTCCCCTGAAGCGATCGATCTCGGGGAAATACAGCGGCAGGTAATGCGTCAGGATGCGGTGCTGGATCTCGGTCTTGGTCCTGGCGATCGCCTCATGCGTCTTCGACAGTTCCCGCACGTCGTTGATGCCGGCGCGGAGCGGATCATGGTAGACTTGCGTCGCTTGGATCTTCAGCATGTGCAGGATTACCTGCGCATCCTTGGGAAACGCGTGTGAGCGCCCGGTTCCACCGCAGCTCCAGTTCCGCCGCGACAAGCCGGTTCTGCGGGTCGGCGGTGTCAATTGCCGGAATGCCCGATCGGCGTTGTAGCGCGCCGCCGCCTCGAGATCCCGCACGAGCGCGTCGCGAACCTGATCGAGGCGACTGGCCGCTTGCGCTTCAGCCTCAAGAGCTGCCGCAATCGCGCCGGGTTCAACGACGCGCAGAAGCGCTTCTTCAATGGCGTCATCCACACGCAATCCTCCGAAGGCGATGCAGCGCGGCTCCCCGTGGTCGAGCAAGCCTCGCCAGCAGGAATAGCGCGGGATGTTATGCTTGGTTCCCGTGTAGCGGACCGTCAGCTTGCGTCCGCACAGCCGGCAACGGACAAGGGCGGCAAGCAAAGCCTCACCATGCTTGGGCGCTCCGTGATGCCGGCCCGTCGGCACATTGTTACTCACGATCTCGCGGATCGCTTCCGCCCGTTCCCAGCTGACGTAACCTTCATGAACGCCCGGGATCAGCGCCAGCCACTCGGACCGCGCCTTGCGGCAGATCCTGACTCGAATGCCCGTCGCATCGTATCCCGACGCGACCTGACTCTTACCATAGGCGTAGGCGCCGCCGTAGATCGGGTTCTCGATCATCCGGTGGATGGTCGCATAATTTGGCCTGCGCCAAATGACACCATTGTTATTTCGCTTTGCAGGCAAATCGAGCCCGTGCTCGTGGAACCAGAGCAGGGCCTGCCGGGCACTTCCGAGTTCGGCCACCTTGTCGAAGACGAGAGTGATGGCTTCCTGGACTCGGCGATCGGGATCCTTCTCGAGCCTGTCGCCAACCTTCACAAAGCCGACCGCGGCAGCGACGATGAGTTCGCCGCGTCGGGCCATCTCGTAGCGTGCCGAAAGAGAGCGCTGCCGCAGGAGATCCAGCTCATACTCGTTGAGACTGCCCTTCAGTCCCAGCAGCAGCCGATCGTTCCCCTGTCGCGGCGCGTAGACAGTCTCCTGATCGATCAGTACGGTATCAACAACGCGGCACATCTCGATGAGCTGCTGCCAGTCGCGGCTATTGCGGGCGAAGCGCGAAACCTCCCGAGCAGCAACCGCGCCGATCTTGCCGAGGCAGACCTCGGCCACCATCCGGTCGAATCCTGCACGCGTGACGCCACCCGCGGCCGATCGGCCGAGGTCATCGTCCACCGTTTCGATCCGGGACCAGCCCAGAGCTGTCAGGCGGTCGCGCATCGCATATTGCAGGGCGCTGCTCTAGGTTGTGTGGACACTTATCGGAGCCATAGGACGATGGCGGCGAGCGTAACGACCGCGCGGTAGTTTCGAGCGGTTTTCTCGAACCGTGTAGCGACACGCCGTACGCCTACGCGCAGGGCCGCCTTGTTGAGGGCGAGCCAAGAGTGTTGAATCGTCTGTATGGACGTCTATACGAACAGATCAGTGAGCAGGCTGGAAATCATCGAGGCAGGTGGGCGCCGGCACTTCAGCGATGAGGCGAAGCTTCGGATTGTGGCAGAGAGCTATTCGGGCCCGCGTATGGGATCTGCGACAGCTCGCAAGCACGGGATCACCCGTTCGCAATTGAACGATTGGCGAAGAGCGGCGGAGGTTGGGCGGCTCGGCTCACCGCCGGTTGACGGCTTCATTCCGGCCCTGATCGTGCCGGAGGCTGCGGCGGTGCAGGAAGAATTGGCTGTTGAAGTATCGTCTTCCGGCGACGTGATCGTGGTTGAATTGACGGGCAGCGGTCGGATCAGGATTTGCGCGTCGGCGCCCCCCGCGCTGGTGTCGGCGGTATTGAAGGCACTGCGATGATCCCGGTACCAACGGGAGTGCGAGTTTGGTTGGCGACGGGCCACACAGACATGCGTTGCGGTTTTGCGGGTCTGGCTCTACGCGTGCAGGAAATCTTGAAGAAAGACCCTCTGAACGGCCATATTTTTTGCTTCCGCGGTAAAAGAGGCAATCTGTTGAAGGTGATTTGGCACGACGGCCAAGGATCGTGCCTGTTTACGAGGCGCCTTGAGCGCGGCCGTTACATCTGGCCATCCCCAGCAGACGGGAGCGTTACGATATCGACAGCCCAGCTGAGCTATCTCCTGTCTGGGATCGACTGGCGAAATCCCCAGGAAACATGGCGCCCAACGCGCATTGGATAGCATTTTGACTTTGAAGTTACGAGTGAAATCTGATTCACTGGCTTCATGACCTCGAAGGCGGTTGCTCTTCCTGTGGACTTGGCGAGCGCCTATATGGCGCTGCTTGCCGAGCGCGAGGCGTTGCAGGCTGAACGCGATGTCGCCGTCGCGGATGCCGCCAATGCACGGGCGGAGCTGTCCGACAACGAGGCCCGGATCGCGCATCTGGAGCTGCGGATCGAAAAGCTCAAACGCGAACTGTACGGGCAGCGCTCCGAGCGCATGGCGCGGCTGATCGAGCAACTGGAATTGGAGCTGGAGGATCTCGTCACCACGGCGAGCGAGGATGAGCTTGCTGCGCAGGCCGCGGCGGCGAAAGCCCAGATCGTGCGTGCCTTCGCGCGCAAGCGGCCGGTGCGTAAGCCCTGGCCGGATGACATCGAGCGCGAGCGCGTTGTCATTGAGGCTCCCGCCACCTGCACCTGCTGCTGCGGATCGCGGCTGGCCAAAATCGGCGAGGACGTGAACAAGACGCTGGAGGAGATCCCGCGCCGCTTCAAACTGATCGAGACCGTGCGCGAGAAGTTCACCTGCCGCGACTGCGAGAAGATCAGCCAGGCGCCGGCGCCGTTCCATGCCACGCCGCGTGGCTTCATCGGCCCGCAGTTACTGGCGACGATCCTCTTCGACAAGTTCGGGATGCACATTCCGCTCAACCGCCAGAGCACCCGCTTCAAGTGCGAAGGCATCGACATGCCGGTGAGCACGCTGGCCGACCAGGTCGGCCACGGGACCTTCGCTCTCATGCCGATCTTCAAGCTGATCGAAAAGCATGTCTTCGCGGCCGAGCGCCTGCATGGCGACGACACCACCATCCGCATCCTGGCCAAGGGCAAGTGCACGACCGGGCGGATCTGGATTTACGTGCGAGATGACCAACCCTTCTCGGGCACAGCGCCGCCGGCGGCAGTTTACTATGCCTCGAGTGACCGGCGCGGCGAGCACCCACACAAGCATCTGGCCCATTGGCAGGGCATCCTGCAGGCGGATTGCTACTCTGGTCTTAATGCGCTGTTCGACGTGCGACGAAAGGACCAGCCGCTCACGCCGGCCTATTGCTTCGCGCACGCGCGCAGGGGCTTCTTCGAGCTGGCCGACATCGAGAAAAACGCCCGAGAAGGCAAGCGCAACGGCAAGCCCGTCTCCCCGCTCGCGCTGGAGGCCGTCAAGCGGCTCGATGCGCTCTTCGAAATCGAGCGCGAGATCAACGGCAAGACCGCTGACGAGCGGCGCGCCCTGCGCCAGGAAAAGAGCAAGCCACTGTTCGACGACATGCACGCTTGGCTGCTGCGCGAGCGCGATACCCTCTCGCGCTCTTCCGATGTCCTGAAGCCCATGAACTATATGCTGTCCCGGTTGGCCGACTTCGCCCGCTTCCTCGACGATGGCAGAATCTGTCTCAGCAACAATGCCGCCGAGCGCGGATTGAGAAATATTGCTCTTGGCCGCCGGTCGTGGACCTTTGCAGGCAGCCAGCGCGGCGCTGACCGCTGCGCCGTCATGCTGACGATGATCATGACCTGTCGCCTCAACGACGTCGATCCAAAAGCATGGCTTGCCGATGTCTTGGCTCGTATCGCGAATCTGCCCGCCTCGCGTCTGCACGAACTGTTACCTTGGGAGTGGAAGAGCCTGCGCGAGGCTGAAAAGCACTCCGATCAGCAGGCCGCCTGATCTTCACAACGTCCCCTCAGCATAAAAGCCGCTGCACCATCGCGCACGCGCCAATCCGGCGGTCTTCGTCGTACCCGTACGACACGCCTGAATTGCTTGAGCTTGGAAAAGCAGCATTCGATCAGATGACGTTGGGCATAGAGTTGCTTGTCGAGCGGATGCTTGACTGCGCGCGACGGGTTATTGGGGATGACAGCAAGTGCGCCCTTGTCGGCAATGGCCTGCCGCAAAGCGTCGGCGTCATAAGCGGTGTCGGCCATGACGTCGTCGGGCGGAAGTCCCTCGATCAAGGCCGCGGCCTGCGGCGCGTCGCCCTTCTGGCCGGCGCTCAGCGTGAACCGCACCGGACAGCCAAGGCCTCGGACGGCCATGTGGATCTTGGTGCTCAGGCCACCGCGCGAGCGACCAAGGGCCTGATCTTCAGACCCCCCTTTTTAGCCCCGGCAGCGTGCTGGTGGGCCCGAACGACCGTGGAGTCGATGATCAGATATTCGAAGTCCGGATCATCCGACATCGCCTCGAATATCCGCCACCAGACCCCCTTGGTGCTCCATCGGCTGAAGCGGCGGAACGCGCTGTTCCAGTCGCCGAACACCTCGGGAAGATCGCGCCACGGGGAGCCCGTCCGCACGATCCACAACACAGCCTCGACAAACATCCGGTTGTCGCGACCGGTCGAACCCTTCTGGTCGGGACGGCCGATGATCAACGGCGCCATCCGATCCCAGGCGGCATCGCTCAGCACCAATCGATCCATCACCCCCAAGGCTGCCTCCTGAAAAGCAGCCTTGAATCACACCTCAGCCAAAATGGGAATCCTTAGAGTCCACACAACCTAGCGATTGTGCAGGACTTGATGGGGCGAGGACTGCCGCACATACAGGATCGCCTTGCGTTCCAGGTGGTGCGGCCTGATCTTCTCAGACATCATAGCGCATCTCCTCCCGGTCCCGCACGCAGCCGCCGTCTGCGTGGTCGAGCATCAGTCGAACCATCAGGTTCGTCAGCGCCTCGCGCGTCTCTGCCGGCAGGGCCTGCCATTGCGGCGCCAGCGGTTCCGCCTCGGCGTCGTGCGGCTCCTGGAACAGATTGAACTGATGAGACTTGCTGTGAGAAAGCGATGAACGGTGGGGGGGCGTGGCATGGACATCTCCCCGATTCGCGTCGTGAGAGTCCAATGCTGCGCTTGAATCCCGCAATTGCGATGGTGCACCCGAGGCGGGCCTCACCTCCTGCAGCAACGTCGCCAAGGCATTGAGCGCCGTAATATCGACTTGGGGCGCCGCGCCAATGCAACAGGCAGCGCTGTCTGCCCGCTCGAACATCCAGGCCGGTATCTCCAGCCATCGCCCGGAGGTGGAACCAGCCCGACTGCAGCGGAAAACCCCTCTGCCGGACTTCTCAATCACCTCGTGAATGTGAACCCGGCGTCCGGCCCAAGGATGCCAACGATAAAGAAGCTCGCGCTCTTCGGTCCTGTGGGCGTTCCTTCGTTGTGTTGTACAATACCGTGCGTCCGCACTCATCGCTCGGCTACAAACCACCCGCACCAGAGGTGGCCGCGCAACCCCGACCAGCTCCGCCGGCCACCCCGACGGTAGCGCCAGACCAATCATGCACTAACAATCAAAGCGGATCACCTCGTGGGGGCCGGCCAGGATTGCTTCCCGCAGACACGTCATCCGGGGTCGTCCGATCCGGCCAGTCACCGGCAGGAACGGTTCGATCAAGGCCCAATCGGGGTCCGTCAGATCGCTTGCATAACGCAAGTCATCCCGCCGATAATGCCGACGAGTGGCCTCTGTCCAAGGCATCGTGATCTCCATCGAATCTTCACAAATCCGACGGAATCACAAATGCCTGAGGCCACTCAACCTTTTCCAGTCAGGCTCTAGGACAAGAGCGCCCCGGATCGTTGCAAAACGGTTTGCGCAGTGAAGGGCGGTGACGAGGCACGCTCCCGCCTCGTTAATCATGGTTTCGTTGTGACGTAGAACGGTCAATTTGTGCTGCCCGCCGTCCCGCGTTGTGGGGCGAGGAAAGGGAAGCCTCAATTCATCTTGCGCTCATCAAGACCAAGGCCGCGACCGATGATTTCCTTCATAATCTCCGACGAGCCGGCGAAGATCCGCGTGATGCGCGCATCCGTATACATGCGGCAGATACGATACTCTTCCATGTAGCCAGCCCCGCCGTGCAGCTGCACGCACGCATCCATGACGCGCCCTTCCGTCTCACTCGCAAGCAGTTTCGCCTGCGCTGCGATTTCTGGAGTCAGCCGGTCAACGTTGTACAGGAGGGCGCACTGGTCGACAAAGGTCTGCGCTGCGTCGATTTGGGTCCGTAGATCGGCCATTACGAAGCGTGTGTTCTGAAAGGCACCGATCGCCTTGCCAAACGCTCGGCGCTCTTTGACGTAATCAAGCGTAATATCGAACGCGGTTTGAGCCGCCGCGACGGATCCAACGGCCGCGACGAGGCGCTCGCCGGCAAGAAAATTTGACAGATAGGCAAAACCCTTCCTCGGGTCTCCCAGGACGTTCGCTTTCGGCACTTTCACATCGTTGAAGAACAGTTCCGATGTGTCCTGGGCTGCCATTCCCATCTTCTTCAGCCTTTTGCCGCGCTCAAAACCTTCCATACCAGCTTCGATGACAAACAAACCGAGGCCGGTCCGCTTGTCAGGGTCAGTGCGCGCGACGACGACGACGAGATCAGCGAGTTGACCGTTCGAGATATAGGTTTTGGAGCCGTTGATCACCCAATGGTCCCCTCGGTCCTCGGCACGGGTGCGGACGCCTGCCATATCACTGCCCGCCGCTGGTTCGGTGATGGCGATCGCGAGAATCGTCTCACCCTTGATGCAACCAGGTAACCAACGCGCCTTCTGTTCCTCGGTCCCGAGCCCACCGATGTAGGGAGCAACAAGGCCGGAGTGGAGATTGATGTAGAAACCTAGCTCGCCGTTGCGGATATTCTCCTCATAAACGATCTGCTCATACCGAAAGTCCTTAACGCCTGCTCCACCGTACTTCTCATCCGCCCACATCAAGAGATAACCGAGCTCTCCGGCTTTCAGATAAGCCTCGCGGTCGACGTAGCCCTGCTCTCGCCAGCGTTCGCCATGGGGCGCAATCTCACGCTGGAAAAACCTCCGCACCGTATCGCGAAATTCTTCGTGCTCAGGTTCGAAGATGAGCCTTTGCATGATTACCTCCAAGGGTCAGCTGTGGAACGGGATATTTTTCTCGGCCCGCTGGCGCAGCCATTCGGAAGGCCTGAACCGGTCGCCATATAGCTCCGCGAGGCGGTCGCACTCGGCGACGAAGTCGCGGATGCCCACGCTATCAATTAGTGAGAGCGTCCCTCCCGTGTAGGTCGGGTAACTCCATCCGAGAACCGAACCTAGATCCCCGTCTGCGGGATCGGTGAGAACGCCTTCCTCGAGGCAGCGCGCGGTCTCAATCGCCTGAATATAGAGAATGCGTTTCTTCAGTTCAGCGAGATCAGGCTGGCTGGTCTTCTGAGGGAAATGTTCGACGAGTTTCGACCAGAGACGTTTGGGCGCTCCGTCAGGATAGTCGTAGAACCCGGCGCCGGCCTTTCGACCCTCGCGCTTGAATTCCTCGACCATTTTTTTCATCACGTCATAGCCCTGCGGTCGGCGGAAAGCGTGGCCCAGTTCAGTTTCGGCCTGTGCGATGATCTTCATCGGAAGTTCCAGTGACACTTCATCCGTCACGGCGAGCGGGCCAACGGGCATTCCGGCAAATTTCCCGGCATTTTCGATCAGAGCTGGCGCAATTCCTTCGCCGATCATGGCCATGCCCTCGTAAATGAAGGTTTGAAATACGCGGCTCGTATAGAAACCGCGGCTGTCGTGGACGACGATTGGCGTCTTGCGGAGTTGCGCTACGAAGTCCAGCGCATGGGCGAGAGCTACTTTGCTCGTTTTCTTGCCCAGGATGACTTCGACGAGAGCCATGCGGTCGACAGGTGAGAAGAAGTGCAGCCCAATGAAATTTTCCTGCCGAACGGCCGCCTCTGCGAGATTTGTGATCGGCAAGGTCGACGTGTTGCTCGCAAAGAGGACATCGGGTCCGGTTACCGCCTGCGCGCGACGCGTCACGTCTGCCTTGATAGCTTTGTCTTCAAAAACGGCCTCGATTACCAAACCGACCCCGGCAAGCTTGTCAAAGTCGGTTGTCGGCAAGATACGAGCCAGAATCTTGTCGGCGTCCTCGCGGCTCCGGCGGCCCCGTTCGACGTCACGCGCGAGAAGCTTTTCGGAATAGGCCTTCCCCTTGTCGGCCTCGGCCTGTGATCTGTCGATGAGCACGGCCTCACAGCCCGCAAGAGCGCTGACGAAGGCGATACCGGCACCCATCATCCCTGCGCCCAGAACGCCCACTTTCTCAACCTTTGCCTTCGGAACACCCTCAGGACGCGCCACGAGCTTCTCAGCGCGACCTTTGTTAATGAACGTCGTGCGTATGATATTGCGAGCTTCGACCTCGCAAAGAAGCTTCGCAAAATATTTGCTTTCGACCGAGAGCGCCTTGTCGAAAGGCAGCTGGATGCCTTCGAATACCGTCGACAGGATCGCTGCCGGAGCGGGATAGTTGTGCAAGGTCTTCGCGGCGACTGCGGCGGGCTGCATAGAGAACAGCGATGCCATCTGCGCGTTGAGGAGGCCGCTGCCTTCGGGAACGGGATACCCCTTCTTGTCCCAGGCACGGACTGAATCGGGTCCGGAGAGGATCCACGCACTCGCGGCGTCAAGAAGCCTGTCAGCGGGTACAATTTCATCCACAAGACCGGCCTTAAGCGCTTCAGCCGGTGCAAGCGACGCTCCCGACAGCAAGAGCTCGAGACCTTTCTTCACGCCCACCATCCGGATCAGACGCTGCGTTCCCCCAGAGCCAGGGAGGAGCCCGACATTGACCTCCGGCAGGCCGACGAGCGTCTCTGGACTGTCGACGATAATCCGACGGTGGCAGGCGAGCGCGAGTTCGTATCCTCCGCCAAGTGCGAGACCGTTGATCGCCGCGACGAAAGGTTTTCCGCAAGTTTCCAGCCGGCGATGCATCTGTGTCGGCATTAGGCTGAACTCGAGCGCCTCGGCCTTTGTGAATCCCTTGGTGAGGATCTTGAGATCGGCGCCCGCCATGAACATCGGTTTGACTGATGTGATGACGGCGCCTCTTACTCTGTCGTCCGATGCGATCTTCTCGATCGCCTCATTCATTTCGGCAACCCACTCGGGCGAAACGAGATTGGTTGACTCGGTCGCGTGGTCGAGCGTCAGAAGCGCCACTCCGTCATTGTCGACCGTCAGATTGATGTGCTTCATTGGAAATGTTCCAGTCAAATTCGAAAATCAGATGCGCTCGATGATCGTCGCTGTGCCGAGGCCATTGCCGGCGCAGAGCGTGATCAAGGCAGTCCCGAGGCTCCGCCGCTCGAGCTCATCGAGTACGGTGCCAACGAGCATTGCTCCCGTCGCACCAAGCGGGTGACCCATCGCGATGGCGCCGCCGTTGACGTTGACTTTCGCATGGTCAATTTCGAGCAGCTTCATGAACCGCAGGACCACAGAGGCGAAAGCCTCGTTGACCTCGAACAAATCGATGTCATCCTTCGTCATACTCGCCCGCGCCAGGCATTTGTTCGTCACGTCCGCAGGAGCGGTGAGCATGATGGTCGGCTCGCTTCCAATCGACGTAAACGCGCGGATACGGGCGCGCGGCTTCAGGCCAGTTTTCTTACCAAAACCCACATTGCCGACGAGAACGCCGGCAGCGCCGTCCACGATTCCAGACGAATTACCACCGGTATGAACGTGGCTGACGGTCTCGATCTGTGGATACTTTTGTATGCCGACCAGGTCGAATCCCGCCTGCTCCCCCAGGAAAGTGAAGGAAGGTTTCAGCGCCCCCAGTTGTTCGAGAGTGGTTCCCGGCCGCATGTGCTCATCATGATCAAGGAGAACGTCGCCCAGGACGTCACGTACTGGCACGATGGCATTCTTAAAACGTCCCTCTCGCCAGGCCGCTGCCGCGCGCTTCTGGCTCTCTACCGCGTAGGAATCGACGTCCTCCCGAGAGAAGCCGTCGAGCGTTGCGATGAGATCTGCCCCGATGCCCTGCGGTGCAAAGTAGGTGTTGTAGGCGACTGCCGGGTCAGCAGCCCAAGCTCCGCTATCTGCACCCATGAAGGTCCGGGACAAGGATTCCACGCCAGCGCCGATGGCGGCATCCGACGCGCCTACCATCACTTGGGCAGCGGCATTGTTCACAGCTTCGAGCGCCGATGCGCAGAATCGGTGCACCTGTTGAGCCGCCACACCTTGATCATAGCCCGCGGTCAGTACGGCCGCACGGGCGATGTTGCCGCCTTGTTCGCCGACAGGCTGAGCGCAGCCCATCACCACGTCATCAATAAAGCACGTGTCCAAGGATGAGCGATCAGAGAGAGCCTTTAGGACCTGTGTCGCGAGCTGGACCGCGGTCACCTCATGCAGGGCGCCGTCCGGACGACCGCGACCGCGCGGCGTCCGCACATGATCGTAGATAAATGCCTCAACCATCCTGAGCATCCCATGGTTCAAAAATCAGAGTTCCTGTGCCATCTCAACCACCAAGCCCGCGCAGAAACCTACCGAAAGAAAGGCAGGGCGCGGATGAGCCGCCTGAGCTTGGGGGATCTCGCTGCACAGGTCAGGCCCCCGACAGTAACTGCCGGGTGTCAGCAGCCAACTCGTGAGCGGCCAAATGATGCGGCGGGACGGTGGCCCGGGATATGCAAATCAAGAAGGCTGGCGCTTCCGTCCGCTCAACATAAGCTAGTTGTCCTAACGGGCTTCAACAAGATCACGGGGTTTCTCTGAGACGCGATTTGAAGTCGATTTCGCGGACCAGCATTCGCATGCTCGGCTGCAAAAGAAAGTTTTTCTCGTCATCCCGGATCGGTTGCATCTTCTCGCCGAGCGAAAAAAATGCCTGAAAAGCGTCCTTTGATTCGAAATGCAGTTCGGCGATGCCGTCAAAACTGAAAACGGGTTTTCCGGTACCCAGACTTTTTTCACGGTCAGGGTCGAGCTGATGTTGAATGTATCCGACGATTTTGCCTCTGAAATCGGGGAAATCACGAACCAGCGGACCGTGGCAATGTTCCCAGTGATGGAGGAAATCGGTATGGCTCATTGTCGGTTGGCGTCGGATGAAGGAGAAGAACTTCACGCTCGGCCGTCTAGGGGTTATCATGACAACGCGTCGTGCTGCGTAGAGCGAGACACACTGGTCGATGTCGAGAAAATTTGCTTCATCCAGGCGGAGAAAATCGTGATAAATTTGGTGGAAGGCCGCCAGTCTTTCGCGGTCGCTGGTCGAAGAGATCTCGCCAATGCCGTCATACTCTTCCGCTGCGGACGGGATTGCCGAGGGTAACAGGTGGTTCTGAACGTAGCGCAACGCGTAGCGGTGGAACCCAGGCAACGATAACGCCAAATCCGCGTGATGCCCCGCCCAATAGGAGTGCATCGCTTCCCGGCCGAGGTCGGCTCGTCGTTTTAGGAGGACAAAACGGTGAGCCATCGATGATTCCTAGGGCAGAGCGGCGGCAATTGCCGGGTGGCGGCGACGGAGAAAATCCAGCACGGACGGCATGAAGGCGTCGTTGCTATCGCCCGTCAGCATATGGCCGATCCCGGGCACAGTGACGCTTTCAAGGTGCGGGGTGATCGAGCGGAAATGATCGACGTCGCAATCGCGCATCAACTCACTGTTCCCGCCGCGGACGACGAGCGTGGACACCGTCAGCCTTCGAGCCGCCTCGATGGAGAGAACCGCCTCCGACGGCGGCCTCACAAATTCGGAGGCTGCCATGCGCGGATCCCATGTCCAGAATAGAAGGCCGTTCTCAGCCCGACGCATGATCGCCTGGAGCCCTGAGGCGTCGCCGCGTGGTGAGCGGTTCATGAATTTGGTGAGCGCCGCCGCAGCATCCTCGACAGTCGCAAAACCTTCCGCGCTACGCTGCATGAACGCGCGGATCGCGCCCATGCCGGACTCGTCAATCCTAGGCGCGACATCAATCATCACAAGGCACGAAACGAGGTCGGGGTGGGAAGCGGCCGTCAGCAACGCGCCGAGGCCGCCGCGCGATGCACCGACAAGCGCGATCTTCTTGTTGCTCTCGCGGGACAGCTGTTCGACCAAGCAGACAGTATCCGCGCCCCAGTCTTCTATGCCGTAACGCCCATCCGGCGCCCAGCCGGAATCCCCGTGGCCGCGCATGTCGACAGCAATTGCCCGGTAGCCGGAGCGCGCAAGCGATTGCAAGCTGCGCTCCCAGGCACGATGGTTCTGTGCTCCACCGTGAAACAGCAAAACCAGCGACGCCGAGGGGTCGCCCACCTCCTTGCCAACAAGAATCAAACCGTTCGGCAGCTCAAAACGCCGCTGGCGTGTCGGCATTGCATGATTGGGCGAAGACATGAGGCTGTTCAGGATCCCAACTGTTTCTTCACCCTAGGTATTAGAGCGGCACCACGAAGCGCCTTTCTTTGGATAGAAAAGCTGCCCATCTCACTTCTGTGGTCTCGCGAGAGCCATCAAACCCCCGTCCGCGTCACACAGGGCGATGAGACCCTCCTCGGACAGCTGATTGACGCAGGCCAGGATGTCCGCGACCGTGAAAATCAGCGATCCACGGATCTTGCTTCGGAATACCGCTTCTGCCAATGCACGGATGCCCATCGGCTGGCTCTTGCACAGGGCGCTGATCTGGCCACGGCGCCGCGCCATATATGCACGAGCTTGGGCGATCTGGTGGTCAAGCCCGCGAAAAGGGAGTCCGTGCCCCGGGAGGACCAACGCATCCGGGCGCACTTTCTCTTCGAGGCGATCGAGACAGGCCGCATAGTGTCGAGCTGGCGTTGCGGTTGGATCCTCTGGGGTCGCGCCGAGATGAGGTGTCCCCCCGGGCAGGATCTGATCCCCGGCGATTAACACTCCGTTTTCTTGATCGTAAAGCATCACGGGCTCTGGCGAGTGGCGGCCGGGGCCGGTCATGATTTCCCAACGACGGGAACCGGTCTCGATGAATCCGTCGGCGGGTAGCAACGCGACCTTTTCGGGCAGGGGTCCGATATGACCCCAGCTCTCCAACCGCGACAGCGTGGCTTTGGCGGCTTCAGCCGGTGTACATCCGATACGGCGATAATGCGCTTGGAAAACAATCTCCATTCAGGCGTATCGAAACGTGAATTAATTAAGAGGTCTCGCAATTCCGGCGCAGTGATGCAGGCTTCGCAGCCTGTGGCTTCGTGAACCCAGCCAGCTGCACCGGCGTGGTCGGCGTGACCATGGGTCAAGATCAACCTTCGAAGCTTGTCTGCGCCACCGATGAAGGAGAAGATGCTATCCCAAACCCAAATCGCGCGCGCGGGCGCGTAGTCGGGTCCCGCTTCGATAGCGATCCAGTCTTGGCCGCTGTGAAGCAGATAGCAGGTCACGTGTTCGATCTCGAACAGCAACGGTACGCGTATCCAGAACAGCTCTGGAGCGATTTCCACCGCACTGCCGAAATCGAGTGGTCTATCGAACGGGTATCTCAGCATGGTCCGCGCGCGCCAACGAAAATTAGGAGCACAGCTCACATGGCCTCACCTGTCTTTCGACAGGTGAGGCCATCGGCCCCCCTGCAATCATTTCGTTTTCTTGGGAGACCGGACGATGACACACCAAAACTTCTGTGAACGATTCTTCGCCGCTCTGGAAAAGGGCGATTTTGAAACACTCGGCTCAATGCTCGCCCCAGATTTCGTCTGCCACGAGGCGGAAAGTCTCCCCTATGGCGGCAAATGGCGAGGTATTGATGGCTGGAAGGCCCTCTGCAAGGCGATCGTCACCAGCTGGAAGGGAGTGAAGGCGACACCGATTGAGTTCCTTGGCGAGACGCCCGATACTATCGTCATTCGGCTCTCGCTCGTCGGATTCTCACGGCGAACCGGGAAGTCACTCGACACAACGGTGCTGGAGCTTTGGCGGTTCCGCGACGGCCAGCTTCGAGAAATCATCCCGTATTACTGGGACACTGCCGCGCTCGCGGCGGCTGACCGTGATTGACTCAGAGCAGCTCCTTGAGCCTGAACTTCTGCACTTTCGTTGCAGACATTGGCCATTCTGTCAGGAACACTACTCTCCGCGGGATTTTGAAGGTCGCGATCTTTTCCTTGCAAAATGCCATCAGTTCGTCAGCATCAATTTGACTGTCCAGATTGCGTTCGACGAATGCGACGGGGACCTCGCCGAGGCGCTCATCGTACGGCAAAGCCTTCGGCCGCGCTATCGGATCATTTTGGGAGCCCCGGTGTCGACCCAGCGATGCACCATGTCGCGGAAGGCTGTGTGCTCTTCCGATAGCTGGAAATCCATTTTTGCGTCTCCTCTGGCGGCCAGATAATCCCGAGAATGTGGGCAGGACTTAATTTGAGCTCCGCCTATGGCTCGATCGGCGATGCACGGATCGTTATGGGATGGGTCAAACGGCCAGGTGCCGATTGCGTATATCGGGCCGCGCGTCGAACTCTTCCCAAGTCCCGCTGAAGACGACGCGACCGGTATCGAGAACGTGTAGCGTGTCCGTACATTGACGGGCAAACCAGAGGTTCTGTTCGCTGAGGAGCATGGCAGCATTCTGCTTGAGGCATATGGCATTGATCGACTGCGCCATTTGCTCGACGATGACTGGTGCTAGTCCCTCGGTTGGCTCGTCGAGCAGGAGCAGTCGGGGCATCGGGAGGAGCCCCCGTGCGACGGCGAGAAGCTGTTGCTGGCCGCCGCTCAATTGGTTGCCAAGACGTGCCCGAAGCGGATCGAGCATGGGGAAGAAGCTGATCATCTCATCCGGTGTCGCCGGCGTCTTCCCCTTCGCAGTGGCGTAGCGCGCTATCTCAAGATTTTCGACGACGGTGAGATGTGGGAAGATCCGCCGGTCCTCTGGAACGAAGGATAAGCCGAGGCGTGTTCGCTGATAGCCTGCCAACGGTCGGAGATCCGCGCCGTCCCATCGTAAATGGCCCGAGACTATCGTTCCTCCGCCCATGATGCTTTTCAGGAGGGTGGACTTGCCTGCCCCATTCCGGCCGATCACGGCGACGCGCTGACCTGGCCTCACCGTAAGGCTGATACCGTGGAGGACCTGACTGTCACCGTAGAAGGCCTCAAGCTGTGTGACCTCAAGCATGCTGCACCTGATGACCGAGATAGACGTCACGGACTGCCGGATTGTTGCGAATCTCCTCGCCGGTCCCCATGGCGATAACCTCTCCGTAGTTGAGAACCATGATTTGGCTCGAGAGGCCAAACACGACGTCCATGTCGTGCTCCGTCAACAACAGGGTGACGCCGAACCGCTCACGGATATTCCGGATCAGACTGACAGTTTCGCCGCGGTCAGAGGGTGACATCCCGGCCGTGGGTTCGTCCATCATCATGAGTTTTGGTTTCAGGGCCAATGTGAGCGCCATCTCGAGACGTTTCTTATCGCCATGCGAAAGGAAACGCGCTTCCATCGATTTAAGCTTTGCAAGCCCGACGGCATCGAGCCAGTTTTCGGCATCCGCAAGTGTGTCTGCTGAGGCTCGGAAGGCGAAGGGAGCGCTGATCCTTTCGTCTGCGATGCGCTTGCGGGTCTCGACCGCCAGGACGAGATTACCTAGGAGAGTCGTTTCGGGATAGACGCGGGCCACCTGGAATGTCCGACCAAAGCCGAGGGCGACGCGCGCTGCAGCGGGCATACGGGTCACGTCCTCGCCGAATGCTGCAATACGGCCCTGTTCCGGGAAGACCTCGCCAGTCAGCGTCTTGAACAAGGTCGTTTTCCCAGCGCCGTTCGGCCCAATGATAGCGATCGTTTCGGTCGGCGCGACCTCAAGGCTGACATCGCGCAGTACCGGGATCGCTCCGTAGCTCTTGAAAAGACCTTCTGCTTTAAGAACGGGCGTCATGACGGCATCACCTCGGTCGCGCCGCCGCGCGCGGCGGATGGCGTTGATTTTTGTTTTCTGAGGTGGCCGATCAATCCGAGCATCCCATCAGGCGCGAGCATCACGAAGATGAGCAACACCGATCCCGTCACGACCTCAGAGAGACCTGCAAGCGAGCGTGTAGCCTGATCAATGATAAAAAAGAGGATCGTACCGATAACAGGCCCCCAGAAGAACGATGCTCCGCCCAGAAGTGTGCTGAGCATAGGCTGCATCGAGACCAAATAGTTCGCTGCTTCAGGGGTGACGATCTGCACCCACGGCGTCTGCAGAGCGCCCGCGAATGTGGCAACGGTACCGGAGAGCATGAAGGACAGGAGGCGCGCCCGGGCGATGTTGATGCCGAGGAAGGTCGTCCGCTCCGGATCCTGCTTGATCGCGCGAAGCACGCGGCCGAAGCGTCCTGCCGTGATCCACCACAGCACCAGAGCCGTCAGGCCGCAGACGACAAACAAGAACCAAAAATACTGGCTGGTCGATTGCAAACTGATTGTCACGAAGCCGAGGTCGAACTGAGGCCGCGGGATGCCAGAGACGCCATCGTCGCGGCCGAGTTGCGACGATGAGCTGATAAGAAGCCTCATGATCTCGCTGAGCGCCAAGGTCAGGATCGCCAGAGCGATGCCGGTGGTCCTACGGATTGCGATACTGCCCGCGGCAGCAGCGACGACACAGCCAATTGCGGCACTCGCGAGAAGAATAAGCAGGAACCATTGTCCCCCGGTCGCTTTCAGCATCAGTGCAGATGAGTACGCGCCGATGGCGAAGAAGGCTGCGTGCCCGAAGGTCGCCAGGCCCGTCGTTCCGAACAGGAAATTCCAGGATAACGCGAATAGCGCGGCGACCAGAGCAATACCGGCAAGGAATACGAGGCCGGGATTTGCCCAGAGCGGCATGGCCGCAACGGCAATAGCAAGGACGATGCCAGCAGCGATCAAGGAAGGACGATAGCGGCTCCAGTCGATCGGAGTTCCACCGCTAGCATGGTTGTGGACGGTTTGATCGCCCGTTCCGGCAGAGAGGATCCCGGCGGGACGCCAAAGCATGCAGCCGACCATCGCGACATACATGGCGATGCCGGGCTGATCGGGCAGCAGTACCGCGTTGAGGCTGTCGACCAGCCCGAGAACGAGTGAGGCCATGAACGCGCCGCGGATGTTTCCGAGCCCACCGATGATGACGGCAATGAAGGCCAGCAACAGGAAGGCGTGGGAGAGCGCGGGAGACAGGCTCTGGTTGGGTAGCAGTAGTCCTCCCGCGAGTCCGGCGAGAAAGAAAGCGGCGACAACGGTGAGCGTGAGCATCGCCGGCACGTTGATGCCGACGTATCCGGACATCCATTGGTCGCTCGCGAGCGACTGGACGATTTTTCCGATCCACAGGCGGTGGATCCCGAACTCGAGAAGGACAAAGACGGCGAGACCCAACCCGATGAGGAACACTGAGTACAGAGGGAGGATGACCGGGCCGAAGATGAAAACGCCTGCCAGCGCGGGCGGCGAGCTGGTTGAATGGTAATTCAGGCCCCAGATTAGCTTCACAGCGCCGTCGAGCGCCATCATAAGCGCAAATGTGGCGATCAATGTATAGGCCTCATCATACTTGCGGAGCCTGCGAAAGATCGCCTTTTCCGTCAGCAGACCGAGAGCGGCCACCGTCGCGCCCGCCACGACGGAGGCAAACAGAAAGCTCCAGAGCGATCCTGGCGACGTTCCCGTGATGCTGAACGCCACATAGGCGCCAACCATGAAGAAGCTGCCCTGGGCAAAATTGAGGATGCGCAACAGACCGAAAATGAGGGTTACACCGGCCGCGACGAGAAATACTGCCATGCCGGAAGCTAGGCCATTGGCAACGGCGAAAAGGATCTGATCCAGCATGTACCCTCCTTCAGGTGGGCGCTGTTGGTTCGCGCCTCGGCGCTACGACGTTCCGCCCATCCGGCCAACCTGACCGGCGCCCGCCGCTGCATCCGGGTAATTTCTCCAGCAGGCAAGGTGCGCGAACCTATCCACGGATAGGTCTATCGTCTCCCCATCACAGACCTGCCCGGTCCTGTTGAGCCGCCCTGACGTCTCTCGGCGGCCGGTTCGAGGAGAGAACACCCACCATGACCGCGCCGACACCATCTCCCGACACGCCCCTCATCGTCGAACGAGGGGTGCGGTCGCCATCGTCATGATCGCCCGACCGGAAAAACTCAACACGATGAGCCGTGGCTTTTATCCTGGGATAAGTCGCGTTATCGGCGAGCTTGAAGGGGACCGATCGGTACGGGTTGTCATTGTTACGGGAGCCGGCGAGCGAGCTTTTTCCGCCGGAGGCGACATAGGGTCGCTCCACGAGCTCGGGGATGATCGACCGCAGAGAATATCAGAAGGAGGCGATGCGCGCCTTTCTCGCTGTAGAGCGCTCAAGCCTACCCATCATCGCTGCCGTCAACGGACCGGCTCTTGGGGGGTGGCTGCGAACTGAGGCTCCCCTGCGACGTTGTGATCGCCGGAGACCGTGCCGAGTTCGGGATGCCTGAGGCGGCGCTCGGTCTTGTGCCGGGCTATGGGATCATCCGGGCCCCGATAAAATTGGCCGCTCATGGACCAAGCTCTTGGTTGCAACGCGCCGTCGCATCGATGCCGCGACGGCCCTGAGGATCGGTCTTGTCGAGGAGGTGGTTCCCGCCGCCGACTGATGACGACGGCGCGGGCCATGGCGATCGAGATCGCCGCCAGCTCGCCGCTCGCTCTGGAGGTCGGAAAGAAAGTGATCGACCGCCGATTGCATCACGCGGACTTTGATTTCTCGACGGAGGCGCTCACCGTCCTGCAAGCATCGCCTGACATGAAGGAGCGTACTGCTGCTTTCCTCGGCAAGAGAAAGCCGGATTTCTGTTCCCGCGGCTGATCGATCTGTCAGGCCATCAGCTGTCCGCCGTTGAGCGACACAGTCTCGCCCGTCATGAAGGCGGCGGCGTCCGACATCAGGAAAGCGGCTACCGCTGCCACCTCTTCCGGCGTTCCAAAGCGACCCGCAGGAATCTTGGCCATTTCGAGCTCGCGGATATCGGGCCGGATGGCTCGGGTCATTTCGGTGTCGATGAAGCCCGGTGCGATGCAGTTCGCCGTAATGCCGAGGGGCGCGGTCTCAAGGGCCAGCGTCTTGGTCATCGCTATCAGCCCGGCTTTCGCCGCGGCATAGTTCGCCTGCGCCGCTTGGCCCTTGATGCCGTTCATGGAGGACATACTGAGAATCCGACCAAAGCGGCGCTCCCGCATGCCGGGGATGACTGCTCGGCACATGTGAAACGGTGCTGTAAGGTTCACGGCGATGACCGGATCCCATTGCGTGCGGGGGTCGAGGCGGTGGAAAAAGCCGTCGCGCGTGATCCCTGCGTTGTTGACCAGTCCGCCGATCGGACCGAGTCCGCTTTCAATGTCGTTGACCATGGCAGCGACCGCGTCGTAGTCAGTGACGTCCACCGCTCGGTTCATCGGATCGCCGGGTGCATAACTCACATCGATGCGAACCACGCGCCAACGGGTTTCCTCCAGCGCCGCCGCTATAGCGGCGCCGATACCTCGGGCTGCACCGGTAACAAGGGCGATGTCGGGTCTGTCGTTCATTGAAAGTTTCACCTAACTCTTCTCATCCATGCGGTTCAATGGTGCAGATAAGGGTGCCCGCGCGAAGGGTATCGCCTACCTGCGCATGAACCATTGTGACCCTTCCCGCAACTCCTGCCGAAATCGGCATTTCCATTCTGATCGCTTCGACGGCGGCGAGATCCGTATCGGCTTCGACGCTGTCGCCAATGGCGACTTCGATTCGAACGACCGTCGCATCTATCGGAACCAGGGGACCCTGCTTGAGCGTAGCGTTGCCGAATGATCCCGACGAGGCCGCAGCCGCACGCTTTTCCGAGGGTGCAGCGTCTGCGGGGGTGAGCTATGAAGACATTGAGGATTATCTCACCCTGCGGCGTATTGAGAACAGCGTGGCAGAACCGATCCTCGACGGAAGGCCGGCTATCTGCCTCAACCACGCTCGGCTCCTCTGCCGGGGCCTCCAGGCGCATCGGCTCCCGGCCGACCCCTTGCACGTCATGCTGTATCGATTTGAAAGGCGTCGCTTTCAACCAGGGTCCGCAAAAAGGTGAGGTTGTTTGCGATGCCTGTGATACCCGCCTCCGCAAGCGCCGAGGCCAGGCGGCAGCGCGCGCTTTCACGGTCAGAGCCTCCCACAATTATCTTGCCGAGCATGGAGTAGAAGGGCGGGACGGATCGCCCGCCTCGAAGCCGAAATCAGTCCGAACCCATGATCCTGATGGCAGGGCCAGCACTTTGATTTGGCCTGGAGAGGGTGTGAAATCAGCATGTGGATCTTCCGACGCAACTCGCGCCTGTATGGCATGCCCCCGGCGATAGGAGTCTCGCGCCGTCGTGCCACCCAACGCGACAGCTCGATCGGCAAGACGGACATGCTGCCGTCGCGGTCAGCATCGCTGAAAACGGCGACAGGGCTGAGACCCGAAGCCCGGCAGGCACGGATTAATCGGACGGCGATTCCGCCGCGATTAGCGATCAGGATAGTAGCGGGCATGGCTGCTGCGAAATGCGAGGCTTTCGCCTACGATAAGATCGGTGGCACATCCTGCAACCTATCGAAAGATATATGTGCAGTCCGAGTGTCCGCAGACATGATGCCTCCGGGGATGGGAGCCGGGACAAGACATGAGCGAACAGGATCAAAGCACAGGTATGGACGCCAAAATCGCCGATCTTCGTGCGCGTAAGAGTCCGTTTGAGAATGGTCATGGATGGACACTTCTTCGGAGCATGAGGCTGCCGAGAGCGAGGTGGATCATCGCCTCTGAAACGTCGATCCGCTTCTCATAATCGCGAACGAGCCGTTTCCAGCGCGTCATCCATCCGAAGGTGCGCTCGACGACCCAGCGTCTGGGCAGCACCTTGAAGCCCGGCTCCTTGTCGGAGCGACGGATGATCTCGAGGACGAAGTCCTGATATGCCGCGGCGTCCATAAGGCGGGTGCGGTCGTAGGCACCGTCGGCAAACAGATGCTTGAGCCATGGCCATCGCTTGCGGACGGCCGCGACGATCGTTTGAGCACCGGCGCTGTCGGAGATGTCGGCAGTGGTCAGATTGACCATGAGCAACCTACCATCGGTATCGACGGCAATGTGCCGTTTACGACCGACCACCTTCTTACCGGCATCAAAGCCCCGCTTTTCCGCAGCTGGTGCCTTGATGGACTGGCTGTCAACGACGGCGGCCGTCGGGCTCTGTTCACGCCCTTCGCGCTCGCGGTCGAGCATCAGTGTGACGTCGTGGATCGTACGGAACAGTAGCCGGCGCACGAAGCGGCGGAACCACCAATACACCGTCTGCCAGGGCGGAAAGTCGTTCGGCAACATCCGCCATCCACCACCTGTGCGCGCCAGATAGCGAAGCGCATCAAGCACATCACGCAGGTCCGTCGCCGGCTTGCGTCCACGCTTGGCCACCGGTGGTAGAAACGGCTCAACGAACAGCCATTCTTCGTCCGTCAGATCGGTCGGGTAGCGCTTCGATCGCTTCTCAAATCCAGCCATCCGGCTACGGCTCGCTCGGGTCCACATCCCAAGCTTGAATCATGACCCAGCCGTCACATCAACCCATTCTCAAACGGTCTCTTAGGCCCGCGTTACGGCGATGGGGGGCGAGGATTCGGTGGCTAAACATCGCGCATCCGGTCGTCTACCCGTGCGGGAGAGGCTTGATCTGCTCCTCGACGGGGGGGCCTTTTTCGAGACGGGCGCGCTCGTTCTGCCCGAACTTCGGACCGGGCGCTTTCGTGCCTGGCGACGGCGTGGTCACTGGCTTCGGGCGCATCGACGGTGTGGCGGTTGGTGTCATCGGCATCGATCCCACTATCCTTGCGGGCACTACCGCACCGATGAGCATGCGCAAACAGAACCGGCTGATCGAACAGGCCCAGCGCTTTGGAGGGGAGATACGAAAGGAACGCGGCGATGGCTTCCATCGCCGCGCTTTAAACCCGCGCCGGGGCAGGCCTTGGTTCCGCGCGCGGCAGCCATCCTCGGCCCTTCCTATGGCGATTCCGCTTTGCATGCTTCCACGGCGCACTTCACGGGCTATGGTGGCGGCCATTTCGCTATAGGCGGAAGGCCCACGCGCCCCAATTTCCTGTTTGCTTGGCCGTCCGCGGAGATGGGCTTCATGACGCCGGAGACGGGCGTGCGGACTGTGTACCGCCGTCGCATGGAACAGCTTTTTCGCGGAAGGGGGCAGGCGGCTGTGCAACAACTCGTCGACGAACTGACGGAACAGTGGACAGTCGAATCCGAACCCTGGGAGGCGGCGGCCCATCTGTTTCTCGATGACATCATCGAACCAGCCGACACGCGTCGGGTGGTCGCCCGGTCGATCGAGATTGCATGGGGGCCTCCCGACCGCAAAAATAGAGCGGGCTCCCCCGGCTGCTGTCGCAATATGCGAGCCACGCACGGCTTGCCACTCATCGAGACGAAGGAGTGACGGAGATAGGGAGAACCGTCACGCCCTATCTACGGATAGGTGTGACGGAGCCGGCGATCCAAGAGAAAACCTACAAATTTGCTAGCGCCGAGAAGGGCCCGAGATGGATTTCGATCTGACCGACGAACAACTTGCCTTCCGCGAATCCGTGCGGCGGTGGGTCGATAAGGAGGCTTCGAAATCGTGGGCGCGCGAGCTTGAAAAGAACGAGCACGAGTATCCATTTGCTCTCTGGGACAAGTTCACGGAAGCTGAGTTCCACGGCATCGGCATCCCTGAAGAATATGGCGGCCAGGGCGGCGACATCGTCATGCAGATGATCTTCGCCCGTGAACTGGCACGAACGCTTGGCGGCATGTTGTGGGTCTGGGGCCTCACGTCGTTCGCAGGCGGCAAGTCAATCGGCGTTTATGGTAGCGATGAGCAGAAGAAGCGGTTTCTGCCTGATATCGCCGCAGGGAAGCTTCGCGTCTCGATCGCATTCACAGAGCCAGGCGGAGGCACCGACGTTCTCGGCGCGCTCCGCACGAACGGCAAGCGGGTCGAAGGTGGCTGGGTTCTTACCGGTGAAAAAATGTGGTCGTCAGCGTCGCAGGTGGCTGACTACTTGCTAACTCTTGTTCGCACAGACAGTAACGTCGAGAAGCGCCACCATGGGCTTTCCGTGTTCTTCGTCCCTGCGAAGCAGAAAGGCATTACGATCACGCCCGTAACGAAGCTCGGGATGCGTTCAATCGGATCTTGCATTGTTCATTTTGACAATGTCTTCGTGCCGGATGAACTTGTGCTCGGCGAGCCCGGCAAGGCTTGGTATACTCTGCTTCCAACCCTCAACAACGAGCGCACAATGGTTGGTGCGCAGTGCCTTGGAGCAATCGACGGTATCCTTGAAGATGCGCTTGACTATGCCAAACAGCGGCATGCGTTCGGGCGACCTATCGGTTCCTTCCAGGCGATCCAGCACTATATCGCCAACATCGCATGCTGGCAGAAGGAGGTGGAGCTCCTGCTCTATTATACGGCCTCGCTGCAGGCGCAGAACAAGCCGTGCGGCAATGAAGCGAACATGCTGAAGATGATGGCGACGGAGCGTGCCGTTGAGGCTGCCGACCTCGGCATCCAGATCCTCGGCGGGATGGGGTATTCCGCGGAAACGGACATGCAACGCTATTGGCGGGATCACCGTATTCTGCGCATGACGCCCATTTCCAACGAGATGGTTCGCAATACGCTTGCCGAAAACCTCGGCTTGCCTCGGTCATTCTGAGGGGTGTGTATCATGGATTTTCCGCCCGCTCCCGCCGTTGCCGGAACTACTCTAGATGGAAAAGATCCGATCATCATTGAACCGGCTGAAAACGCCGCGCTCTGCCGTTCGACGAATGCAGAGCCATCTTTGGATGGCAGCGCCCACCCGATATATTTCTTCATCGCCACTCAGGTTGGCATGGGCCAGACGGTCAAGGGCATCTGCGACATATGTGATTTCGACGTGAATGAAGGCCCGATGATGGGATCGAGCAAGGTTGAGTTCATGGGCCCACTGATGACCGGAAAGCCCTACCGGGTAAGTGGAGAAATTGTCAGCCTCGTGCGCAAAGCCAGCCGCAAGCTCGGCGTCATGGATGTCCTCGAATACCGACTGCGCCTGCTCGAACAGGACGGCACGCCGGTTCTCGAGACAACCAACACCTGGGTTCTTCCTCGAAAGGAATTGTTGCGATGATTGTTGTCGGAGATGTGATTCCGCCCTTCCGGATCGTGGCGAAACCCGAAGCGATGAAGGAATGGGCCGACTTCCTGCATGACCCGAATCCAATCCATCTCGACCCAGCGGTCGTCCACGCCAAAGGTTTGGGAGATCGCGTGATCAACCAAGGGCCCGCCAATGTTGCCTATGTCATGAACGCGCTGCACAGGGCGTTCCCGGGCGGTGCAATCACCATGATTGATGTTCGATTCCTGGACAATGTCTACGGCGGCGATGAGGTCGAGGCGTCGGGAACGGTCACCGAGGTCACCGTTGTCGACGGCAGGAAACGCATTGCCTGCGATGTCACCCTGAGGACTCTCGGTCGTGATCTTGTTCTCGGCGGAAAAGCGATCATTGAACAACCATCCAAACCGGATCAAAAATAGGAGTTATTGATGCCAAGCGGTCCATTTGCCCATGTCTGCCTTCTTGTCCGCAATCTCGACGAAGCCGTCGACCATTGGACGAAGATTCTGTCCGTTCTCGATCCGAAGCAGCTCGAGAAGCGCGTTGTGCGTTATGACGGCTTCGAGGGCGGCGAGGACCGTATGCGCTGGGCCACGTTCGTTTCCGATCATGGTGCCGAGATCCAGCTGATGGAGCCGGCGCCCAACACACCTCTCGGCCGCAGGCTGGAGAAGTACGGCGAGGGTGTGCATCATATTGCTTTGACGACCAATGATGTCGAAGGCTCACTCGCCGCACTCAAGGAGAAGGGCATCGATTCAGTTGGCGAAATTTCCGGCGATCCGGAAATGAGCTGGCAGAAATGGGGCTGGATCTCACCGAAGCACGCCCATGGCGTGCTGGTTGAGGTGGCAAAGCCATACAAGAGCAAGGGCGACGGGAAATGGTACCCGGCCGAAGAGTGAGGCTTTAACACGCGATGCGCCACAACGTGGCGCATCGTTTTTTTCGGCGTTCCCTGGAGTAGCGGCATGACGGTTCCACAGGCACGGAAGGTGACTGTTACAGAGGAGATCCGGGTTACGTCACTTCGCTTTCGTCTGGCCGATAATTTTTTTCTCGCGGCCGATGTGGCCGGCCCTGATGACGCTCCGAAGGTCCTTCTGTTGCATGGCGGTGCGCAAAGCCGGCGAGCTTGGTCCCGCGGTCTCATGCAACTGGCCAAAGCTGGCTACCACGCGATCGCGGTCGACACGCGGGGCCATGGCGACAGCGATTGGGCGCCAGACGGTCTTTACGCGGCCCAGCACTGGGCCGAGGATTTTGAGCGCCTCCTGATCGATCTCGGTCGGGACGATCCTCGTCCGATTGCGATCGTTGGTGCTTCGCGCGGCGGTCAAAGCGCTTTGATAGCGGCAGTTGAGCAGCCCTCGCGTGTCAGCTGCCTGGTGCTCGTCGACATGACACCGCAAACGAGTTCTGAGGGCGCTGAAAAGATCGGCTGGTTTCTGAAGCGAAGTGCTCGGGGGTTCCGCTCCGTCGCCGAGGCGAGCGAGTTCCTGGCAACCTTCTCAAACAGGCCGTCGCCCGAGAATGCTGACGGGCTGCGCCGCATCATGCGCGAGGACTCGTCGGGGCTGCTCTTCTGGCAGTGGGACCCGCGCATCGCCGAGGATGACTTTGTGCGCCCGCCGTCTGAACCTGTGATCGTGGAGGCCGCGGCGCGGCGAACGACGCATCCCGTTCTGTTAATTCGAGCCGGCAAAAGCGAGCTCGTTCGCGACCAGGATGTCGCTCATTTTCGTTCCGTCCTGCCGTCGCTGCAGGTGGTAGAGATACCCAATATCGGTCACATGTTGACCGCCGACAGCAACGATACCTTCATGCCGCCAGTCCTTGATTTTTTAAGCCGGCACCATCGCGTATCACCATAAGGGGAGATCAAATGGCCACGGAAAAACATCTACTATTGGTTCTGACGAACGCCGTAGAGGGGCGTGAGGAGGAGTTCAACGAATGGTATAACGACCGTCACCTCGATGATGTACTCCAGGTGCCGGGTATCGTTGCAGCGCAGCGCTACAAGCTCAGCGCTGCACAGCGGATGACGCCGCCCTTCCCATGGACCTATTTCGCCATCTACGAGATTGAGACCGACGATCTGCCCAATACGATATCGACGCTCTCCTCCCGGTCGGGGACTGCGATCATGCCACTCAGCAACGGCATGCATCCGGAGCGCCAGGCATTCGTCCTGAAGGCGATCGAGAACGGGAAACGAGCACTGTGAATACTTCGTATCGGCGGGAGACCTATCAAAGGATAGGAGCCCGCGCGAGGTTTCATGCGGAGCATCACGAAAGGCTGGCCGAAGAGCCGGTGCATTTTGGGGAAACATTGGGAGCGATCATGCAGATCAATCGCAGACATTTAGTGCTAGGTGCAGCAGCGACAACAGGCCTTTCGACACTCGGCAGTCGGCGCGTGTTCGCCGCCGACCGAATCCGGATCGGTGCGATCCTTCCGCTCAGCGGCACGGCTGAGCTGGTGGGAACGAAGCAACGGATCGGGATCGAGATAGCGCGCGACCAGATTAATGCGGCCGGTGGCGTGCTCGGCCGCCAAATCGAAATCGTCTTCGGCGACGATAAGGGCGATCCGAATCAGACCATCGCCCGCGCGCGCGAAATGACCGGTTCCGGCGTTAATCTCATTATTGGCCCATCACTGACAGCGCTTTCTATCGCCTTGACCGGCGTTATCCAGTCACTCGATGCGGTAATGATGACGCCAAGTTCGCCGTTTGATCCTCTGACACATGAGCTGTTTAATCGGAATTTTTTCCGACTGGCGGACAATAACTTCACTCGCAATCGTGCTCTTGCCCGCGCGATGGCCCAGAACTTCCCGAATGTCACCGTTTGGGGCGGCATGATCTCGGACTTCTCCGTGGGCCATGATTCCTGGAAACAGTTCACCGCCGGATTGAAGGAATTTTATCCACAATACGCCAAGAAGGATGTCACCATTCTTGACGTCACGACCGCGAAGTTCGGAACCACGGACTACAAGACGCAGATTTTCCGCCTGTTGCAATCTCCGGCCCAGGGCGTTCTTAGCGTCATGATCGGCGCGGACATGATCACGATGTGGAAACAGGCCAAGACTCTCGGTCTGAGCGACAAGCTCGAAGTGGTGGTCGATGCGGGCGGAGAGCTCGATCTGCCGATCATTCTCGGGAGGGACATGCCGAAGAACGTTTGGTCGGTGCTCCATTGGTATTTCGGCAACACGAACCCGAACAAGGCGAACCAGGATCTCGTGGCCGAGATTTTGAAGCGCACGGGCGACAAGACACCCTCAAGCCTTACCGGTCCGGCATACGGGGCGGTCTTTAGCTACGCAGCGGCGATCAAAGCCGCCAATAGCACAAAGACGGCGGACGTCGTTAACGCGCTCGAAAATGTCAAGGTTCTTACGCCGAAGGGTGAGATCTATTTCCGCAAGGAGGATCACCAGCAGGTTGGGCCGGTCAGCATCCTCGGCAGTGTTCCGGGTCCGGATGGCGCAAACCTGAAGACCTATTTCGAGATCCCGGCCGGTGAAATCATTGATCCGCCCACACCGGGCGTCCAGCTGAAGATCTAAAGCGCGAGATTCAAAACAAAAGGACGGCGCCGAAGGGCGCCGTTTTCGTTGAGATCCATGTATTTCTCCGAGACGTTTATGCGCCGCGCTTCAACGCTCTCGCAATCCCAGAGACATCGAGGGGGGAGGACGGCACGTAATTCTCCAGAAGCTTGAATTTCTGGATCTTCGTCGTACTCATCGGCCAGTCGTTCACGAACTGAACGTGGCGAGGTATTTTGAAACTCGCCATTTGGCCCGCGCAGAACTTTACCACTTCCTCGGGCGTGATGCTCTTCCCGGGCATGCACTCGATGAAGGCGGCTGCCGCTTCGACGAGGCGCTCGTCGGGTACGCTCACAACCTGCGCCATCTTGATCGCGGGGTGCTTCATGAGGAAGCTTTCGATCTCCACCGCCGCGACATTCTCACCGCCGATCTTCAGCATATCCTTGAGGCGGCCTTTATAGACAAGGTGACCAGAGGGGAGGAGGTGTCCGATATCGTTCGTCCGCAGCCAGCCATCCGGCGTGATGACCGCCGCGGTCATTTCCGGATCCTTATAGTAACCAGAGAAGACGCAGTAGCCCCACAGCCAGATCTCACCGTTCTCACCAAACGGCTTGTCCTCCAATGTGTCGGGATCCACGACCCGGACCTTCGTTCCCGTAATGGGCTTGCCAGAGGTAAAGATCCGCTCGTCCAGTGTATCGTCCTTGTCGCTCCAAACCGACACGCCGCCGCCTTCGGTCAGTCCATAGCACGATGCCTGTTTGGCGCCTGGCATCGCCTCGCAGAAACGCCGAAGCAAATCCGGAGCACCGATATTGAGCATCAAGCGCGCTGTCGAAAGGTTCCGGTGAGGAAAATCAGGATGGGCGACCATTGATGCCATGAGCGTCGGAAAGGCTGGATACAGGATCGTTGCTCGGGTTCTCTCGATCTCGGCCAGTGCCGCACCGGCTTCGAAATGCTCGACGCCAATGAAGGTCGCGCCCACTGTCCGGCAGGCGGCCAGGGGCATGAGTGTCGACATGTGGTAGAACGGCAGCGGATCCCAAAATCGGTCATCCGCCGTCATTTCGAAGCGCTCGGCAAGTGCCGAACCCACACGACTGACGTTCTCATGAGACAGCATGCAGGCTTTGGGGCGCGCCGTTGTGCCAGAGCTGAACATGGTAATGCAGTTGTCGCCCGGCTTCACGGCGGCGGCCATGGCCTCGACGGTTTCGGCGCTTACTCGCTGCGCCGCTTCCGCTAGATGCTTCTCAGTTACCCAGCGTTCTTCCTCCGGGTCTGCAAGATTCGCAACGAAGCGAAGCGACGGAGCCTCGGCGATCTTAAGCGGCTCGCCCGCCTTCCACTCCCGCAAAATGGGGTACGTATCTTGCAGCAGTTCCGGCAGCTCGACGTGTTCGCGTCCATGCGCTGTAGTGAACAGTCCGACCACATCAGAAAAGCCGACGGTGAAGCTGAGCTCGTCCCCGCGGTAGCGGGCGTTGAACGGTAACAGTCCAGCGCCGATCAGGCTTGCGCCGTAGAAGAGAATGACACTCTCCCAGCAATTGTGCATCAATGTTCCGATGCGGTCCCCGGGTTTCACGCCAAGTCCGGCAAGGCCGCGTGCACAGAGACTGGCCTCATCCAACAGTCCACGGTAGCTGGCCTGACGACCGGCAATGATCAGCGCGGTCCGATCGGGCCAAAGGCCGGCGGCACGGAAAAGCGAGGCGCCGACGGTAAGGGGCGAATCGGTCATGAGCAATCCTCCCACATCAAAGTCGCAAACCACCATCGACGATGATCGTTTGGCCCGTAATATAGGACGAGCGGGGCGAGGCGCAGAA
This sequence comes from Chelatococcus sp. HY11, assembly GCF_018398335.1. Classification (NCBI taxonomy): domain Bacteria; kingdom Pseudomonadati; phylum Pseudomonadota; class Alphaproteobacteria; order Hyphomicrobiales; family Chelatococcaceae; genus Chelatococcus; species Chelatococcus sp. HY11. The sequence goes on along the minus strand of NZ_JAHBRX010000003.1, from coordinate 18,146 downwards.
TCCCACCGCCTCGGCGATGTCCGAGGCTTCGCCGAACCGGCGCAGCGGCACTCGTTTCTTCTGATCCTCCCAGATCTTCGCATTGTAGACTTTGTCCTGCATCACGCTGCCGAGACCCGCATTGATGATGCCAGGCGCGACAGAATTGGCACGAATGCCGTAACGTCCCTCTTCCTTGGCAACGGCCCGCGTCAGCATTTCAATGCCGGCTTTCGGCACGGCGGAAATTGCGTCACCGGGCGGGAACCAGTACGTCCCAAAGGACACCACGCTGACGTAAGCGCCGCCGCCGTTCTTGCGCAGCACCGGCAGCGTCAGCCGAATCACTCGGGTGAACCCGAGAAGTTCAATGGAGATCACGTCATCCCATTGCTTCTGGTCTATCTGTGACACGAAGGGTTGCAGGATATTCGCCCCTGAGGCGAAGATAACGCCTTTCAAGCCGCTGTTCATGGCATCGGCCTTGTCGATCGCCGCCTGCACGTCCGAATCGCTGCGAATATCCGCGCGCACAGCATCGGCCTCGATCTTGTTCGCGAGATCAGCTCGGATCGATGCGGCCTTTTCTGCATTGCCGTGGTAGGTAAGGACCAGAGACTTCCACTCCTCGGTCAGTCGCGTGCAGATCGCGCTGCCGAGACCGCCACTGCCGCCGAACACCAATACAGAACCTTCGGTCACAATCGCGCTCCTTCCTTTGTGCTAAGACTGGGTGCCTTGATATTCCGCGCGCATCATGCTTGCCCGCGCGGTCGGGCAATGTTTTTCTCGGCCTCACTAACCGCCGAGCCGTTCGATAACCGTGACATTGGCGAGGCCGCCGCCCTCGCACATGGTTTGAAGTCCATAACGGACGCCGTGCCGGCGCATGGCGTGGACCAGCGTCGCCATAATCTTGGCGCCAGAGGCGCCGAGAGGATGGCCGAGAGCAATTGCCCCGCCATGAACGTTCATGCGTTCCCGATTGGCGCCGAGCGCCTTCGCCCAAGCCAGCGGTATCGAGGCAAAGGCCTCATTCACCTCGTAAAGTCCAATCTCGTCGATCGACATGCCGGTCTTGGCGAGGGCGCGCTGCGTGGCGGCGATCGGCGTTTCCAGCATGATGACGGGATCGCCGCCGATCACGCTCATGTGGTGAACGCGAGCGATGGGCTTGGCGCCGAGAGCCTTCAGCCCATCTTCGTTTGCGATGAGCAGTCCGGCCGACCCGTCGCAGAACTGGCTCGCCGTCGCGGGTGTCAGGCGCCCGCCCTCCTGGATCAGCTTGACACCTGCCATCGCTTCGAGGCTTGCACCGAACCTGATGCCTTCGTCTACCACGTGATCCTGGGGACCGTTCGGTCCCATGAACGGGACGGGAACGATCTCGTCCCTGAAAGCGCCCTCTTTGGTAGCGGCAGCGGCGCGCTGTTGGCTGAGAAGACCGAATCGGTCCAGTTCATCCTTCTCGAGCCCGTACTTCCGCGCAACCATCTCGGCACCGTGGAACTGGTTGAAGTCTATACCGGGGAAGCGTTCCTCAAGTCGGCGGCCCTTGTAATGACCAAGGCCGTTCTTTTGCGGCAAACTGAGAGGCATACCCATTGGAACGCGGGACATGCTCTCGATACCACCGGCAATCACGATATCCATTGAGCCGGACATGACGGCCTGGGCCGCGAAATGCACCGCCTGCTGGGACGAGCCGCACTGTCGGTCGAGCGTGACGCCGGGGACCGTATCAGGAAGCTTCGATGAGAGAGCAATATTGCGGGCGACGTTCGTCGACTGCTCGCCAGCCTGACTGACGCAGCCGAAAATGACGTCCTCGACCCGTGTCGGATCGACCGAATTGCGATCGATAAGCGCGTTCACCACGAGCGCGCCCAGATCGGCGGGATGCCATTCCTTCAGTCCGCCGCCGCGCCTGCCGCCCGCCGTCCTGACCGCGTCGACGATATAAGCTGTCTTCATGGGAAATCCTTTCAGGCGCAATCGCATCATGTTTTCTCGTGCCCTTCGTACCTGATCGCCACACCTACCCAAAGACAGGCAGCCGCCCGGCAGCAGCCTATCCCTGGATAGGTGCGATACGCAGGGCTCCCCGCATGATCAGTTCGCCCGGGACATCGCCCCGATGGTCTGCGATTGTCGTGGTTGGGAGAAGAAGAGTATGGTCGCCATCGTAACAGGCGCCGCAGGCGGTATCGGCCGGGCGATCGTGCGACGGTTAATGGCAGACGGCCGAGTAGTGATCGGCCTCGACATTGCTTTCCATGAACCGAGCGATGCGGATGCCGTCTATTCCTGCGACCTGACCGACCACGGCGCGGCAAGGGCGACCATGACTCGGATCACAAACGAGCGGGGGATCCCGACTGTTCTCGTCAACAATGCCGGCTATCACGCTGTCACGCCATTTCTGGAACTCCCGATGGAGCAGCTCGAGAAGACCGTAGCGGTCAATGTCCTTGCTCCCTTTCATTTGGCGCAGCTCTTCGCGCGCACGCTCATCGCGGCTGGAAAGCCCGGTGCGATCGTGAACATGGCGTCCATTTCCGGTGAGATCGGGAGCACCGCCTGCGACTACGCCGCGTCGAAGGCCGCCGTGATCAATCTGACGAAGAGCTGGTCGCGCGATCTTGCGCCGCATGGTGTCCGCGTCAACGCTGTCTCGCCAGGTCTGATAAAAGCCGGGATGGGCCTTCGTCTCACCGAGGCGCATGTTGAACGGTTCTCGTCCATGACGTCGCTCAAACGACTCGGCGATCCCAAGGAGATCGCCGAAGTTGTCGCATTCCTGGCGAGTAACCGAGCAAGTTACATGACTGGCGCGAATGGCGGGATATAAGGGAGCGAACCTCATCATGACCAAATCCTACTTCTTACCAACATCGCGTCCGTCCACTCCGGTTTCTCTAGCCGACGTGATCCTGCGGAGCGCGGAAACCTGGCCCGACGACGAGGCACTCATTCTGCCCGACGAACGTCACACTTACCGGTCGATTGCAGATCGCGCCTGGCACATCGCGCTCGGTCTTTCCGCGCTCGGTGTGAAGCCTGGAGAGAACGTCGGCATCCTTATGACGAATAGCGCCGATTTCGTCGTTTCTGTGTTTGGCATTGCGATGCTCGGCGCCGTGGCGGTGCCGATCAATAACCGATATCGAAGCTGGGAAATCGGCTTTATCGCAAAAGATTGCGACCTGAGAGCGATCATCACACACGACAAGGCAAAGGATTATACTGACTACGCCGATCTCCTTGCCGATGCCCTTCCCGCTCTCAAGGAGGCGAGAAATCCGATCGCGCTCTCGGTTGAAGCGGCTCCGGCGCTGGGGGCCGTGGTCCTCCTTGGCGGGGCGGAACGGAACGGGTTTGTCGGAGAGAAGGTTTTCGATGATCTTGCCGCCAAGGCTGATGAAGCCCGCGTGCGCAACTGGTGCGAGGGCGTTTCAGCGGCGAGCATCGCCGCGATTATTTACACCTCGGGCACGACGTCGCAGCCGCGCGGCGCAATGCTTTCGCAAGAAGCCCTGGTTCGCCATTGGACCATGGCGGGCTTTCGCTGGGGTGTGAAGCCGGGAGTAAAATTCTGGGACCCGTGTCCGCTTTTTCACATCGCCGGAATTGGCCCGCTTGTTTTTACGCTCGCCCTCGGCGGCACATTTGTCACAGACACGCATTTCGAGGCCGGCAAGGCGCTCGATCTGATCAGTGCCGAAAAGCCGAATATGCTCTATCCGACATATCCGCCGCTGACGATGGATCTGGTCAGCCATCCAAAATTTGAGACGACGGATTTCAGTCAGACGATTGCGTGGCTTAACGTCGCGCCACCGGAGACGCTGCGGCGGATGCAGGCAGCGATCCCGAATGCGGCTCAGGTGACGCTCTACGGATCAACCGAAGGCGGCTATGTCACGATGACGTCGCCCGAGGACGACTATGAGACGCGAATGACGACCGGCGGTCTGCCGATGCCGGGTGTAGAGGTACGGGTCGTCGATCCTGAGACCGGGAGCGAGATGCCGCAGGGTTCTGCCGGCGAGATACGGTATCGCGGCTACAACACACTGCGCGGCTACTACAAGGATACTGAGAAGACCGCAGCGACGCTCAATGGCGACGGCTGGGTGCACACAGGTGATATCGGGGATTTCGACACCTCTGGGCGTCTTACCTTCCGGGGGCGCCTCAAGGACATGCTGAAGGTCGGGGGCGAGAACGTCGCCCCGGCAGAAGTCGAACAATTCCTTGAAGGGCACCCCGCCGTGAAGCTTGCCCAGGTCGTCGGTATCCCGGACACCCGCCTCGTCGAGGTGCCTGTGGCGTTCGTTGAACTTCACGAGGGCAGGAGCGTCACCGAAGCCGAACTCGTCGCCTTCTGCAAAGGAACAATCGCTTCCTTCAAGGTGCCGCGCGTCGTGCGGATCGTTTCTGATTGGCCGATGTCCGCGACCAAGATACAGCGCGGGAAACTGCGCGAGGACATTCTCGCAGAGCTTGTAGCGAAAGCCTGACAACCGCTCATAGACATATCAAGTGAGGTTTGGACGATGAATTTCGATTTGACCGAGGAACAGTCCGCGTTTCGCGATATGGTGCGACGGTGGGTTGACGCCGAAGCGCCAAAAAGTTGGTGCCGCGAACTGGAACGCGACGAGGAAAATTTTCCGTTCGCACTGTGGGACAAAATGTCGGAGGCCGGCTTTCATGGGATCGGCATCGACGAGAAGTACGGCGGTCAAGGCGGAGATCCCATCATGCAGGCGATCTTCGCTCGCGAGGCGGCGCGCAATCTTGCTGGTCTGCTTTGGATTTGGGGGCCTACGTCGTTTGCTGGCGGACGTGCAATAAGCGAGATTGGAGACGAGGAACAGCGCCAGCGATTCCTGCCCGATATCGCGGCAGGCAACACACGTGTAACGATCAGCTTCACCGAACCAGGCGGTGGTACCGACGTGCTTGGTGCCATGCGCACCTTCGCGGAAAAGGTCGACGGTGGCTGGGTTATCAATGGGGAAAAGATCTGGTCGACCGGCGCACATGTCGCCGACTACCTTCTTGTTCTTGCACGGTCAGAGAAGAACGTGGAGAAGCGCCATCACGGTCTGACGGTCTTCTTCGTACCCGCCAAGTCGAAAGGTATCACGACGACGCTCCTTCCGAAGCTTGGTATGCGTGGCGCCGGTTCCTGTACCGTCCACTACGACAATGTCTTCGTACCGGACGATTGCGTCCTTGGTACCCCGGGCAACGCCTGGAAGCAGGTGTTGCCGACTCTAAACAACGAGCGAATCCTCGTAGGTGCGCAGTGTCTTGGTGCAATTGATGGCGTCCTGGAGGACGCGGTCGAGTACGCAAAGCAACGCAAAGCGTTTGGTCGAGTGATTGGCTCGTTCCAGGCGATCCAACACTATATCGCTGACATCGCCTCTTGGCAGAAGAGCGTTGAACTTCTCACGTTCTATACGGCTTGGCTGCAATCGCAGGGACGCCCATGCGGTGTACAGTCGAATATGCTTAAACTGGTGGCGTCGGAGTACGCGGTCAAAGCCGCTGATCTGGGAATCCAAATCCTTGGTGGAATGGGCTACTCCGCGGAGACCGATATGCAGCGGTACTGGCGCGATCAACGTATCCTCCGGATAGCCCCAGTCACCAATGAAATGGTCCGTAACTCAATCGCAGAAAGTCTCGGCTTGCCGCGCTCATTCTAAATTTTCAACTACGCGCGCCATCGTCGCGTTAACCGATCTGCCACGCGTTATTGAAATTCGATTTCCCGCGAGTTCCACGACTGCAGAATCTATCCCTGAAGGGCAGCTATGAAGCTTCTGGTGTGTGTGAAACGCGTTGTTGATTTCAACGTGAAGGTTCGAGTGAAGGGTGACGGCTCGGGCGTCGAGCTTGCCAACGTAAAGATGGCCATGAACCCGTTCGACGAGATCGCCGTCGAGGAGGCGATCCGGCTGAAAGAGCAGGGCAAGGCGAGCGAGATCGTGGCGGTGTCGATCGGCCCGCAGCAAGCGGGCGAGACCATCCGCACGGCGCTCGCCATGGGCGCCGATCGCGGCATCCTGGTGAAGACCGACGCGGCGGTGGAGCCGCTTTCGGTGGCGAAGCTTCTGCAAAAAGTGGTCGAGCAGGAAAAGCCCGATCTGGTGATCCTCGGCAAGCAGGCGATCGACGACGATTCGAACCAGACCGGCCAGATGCTGGCGGCTCTGCTGGGCTGGCCGCAAGGCACCTTCGCGTTCCGGCTGACGCCTGCCGAGGGATCCATCGACGTGACCCGCGAGGTCGATGGCGGTCTGCAGACGGTGGCTCTGAAGCTGCCGGCGGTCGTGACCACGGACCTGCGCCTCAACGAGCCGCGTTATGCCAGCCTGCCCAACATCATGAAGGCCAAGAAGAAGCCTCTCGACGAGACCTCCCCGGAGACGCTCGGCGTCGATATCGCGCCCCGCCTCAAGGTGCTCAAGACCGTCGAGCCCGGCGGCCGCAAGGCGGGCGTCAAGGTCGGCTCGGTGGCCGAACTGGTTGAGAAGCTCAAGACCGAAGCCGGCGTGCTCTGAGAAGGATTGATTTGACCATGACCACATTGCTGATCGCCGAACACGACAACGCTCACCTCAAGGACGCGACCCACAAGGCCCTTTCCGCCGCCGCCGCTTTGGGCGGCCCGGTTCATGTGCTGGTGGCAGGCGCGAACGCGCAAGGCGCCGCCGAGGCGGCGTCGAAGCTGGCGGGCGTCGAGAAGGTGCTGCTGGCCGATGCCGCGCCTTACGAGCACCAGCTCGCCGAACCGTTGGCGGCGCTGATCGTGTCGCTCGCCGGCCCCTACGACGCCATCGTGGCGGCCGCCACCACCACCGGCAAGAACGTGCTGCCGCGGGTGGCGGCTTTGCTTGACGTGATGCAGGTCTCGGACATCACCAAGGTGGTGTCGCCGGACACCTTCGAGCGGCCGATCTATGCCGGCAACGCGCTCCAGACCGTGCAATCGGGCGATGCCAAGAAGGTGATCACGGTGCGGATCTCGGCCTTCCCGGCCGCAGCCGAGGGCGGCGCCGCCCCGATCGAGGCGGTGGCGGCGGCAGCCGATCCGCTGCTCTCCAGCTTCAAGGGCGAGGAGATCGCCCAGAACGATCGGCCCGAACTGACCTCGGCGAAGATCATCATCTCGGGCGGCCGCTCTCTCGGCTCGGCCGAGAACTTCGCCAAGTACATCGAGCCGATCGCCGACAAGCTCGGAGCCGCCATGGGCGCCTCCCGCGCGGCGGTCGATGCGGGCTATGCACCCAACGACTGGCAGGTCGGCCAGACCGGCAAGGTGGTGGCGCCGCAGCTCTACATCGCGGTCGGCATCTCGGGCGCCATCCAGCATCTCGCCGGCATGAAGGACTCGAAAGTCATCGTGGCGATCAACAAGGACGAGGAGGCGCCGATCTTCCAGGTCGCCGATTACGGCCTCGTCGGCGATCTCTTCACAATCCTGCCGGAACTGAACGACGTCCTCGCATCCATCGACACGAGGTAGCCAGCACAATGAGAACGATGCTCGAACAACTTGAAGACCGGCGCGCGCGGGCGCGGCTCGGTGGTGGCGAGAAGCGCATCGCGGCGCAACATGCGCGCGGCAAGCTGACCGCCCGCGAGCGGATCGAGCTGTTGCTCGACCACGGCTCGTTCGAGGAATTCGACATGTTCGTGGAGCACCGCTCGACCGATTTCGGGATGGAGAAGACCCGCATTCCCGGCGACGGCGTCGTCACCGGCTGGGGCACGGTCAACGGCCGTACGGTGTTCGTCTTCGCCAAGGACTTCACGGTATTCGGTGGCTCGCTGTCCGAAGCCCACGCGCAGAAGATCATCAAGATCCAGGACATGGCGCTGAAGATGCGCGCGCCCATCGTCGGCCTGTTCGATGCCGGCGGAGCACGTATTCAGGAAGGTGTTGCGGCTCTCGGTGGTTACGGCGAGGTCTTCAAGCGGAATGTGATCGCATCCGGCGTCATTCCGCAGATCTCCGTCATCATGGGCCCCTGCGCCGGCGGCGACGTGTATTCGCCGGCGATGACCGATTTCATCTTCATGGTGCGCGACCGCTCCTACATGTTCGTCACCGGCCCCGACGTGGTGAAGACGGTCACCAACGAGACCGTGACGTCGGAAGAACTCGGCGGCGCGAAGATCCACACCACCAAATCTTCGGTGGCCGACGGCGCCTATGACAATGATGTCGAGGCGTTGCTGCAGGTGCGACGGCTGATCGACTTTCTGCCCTCCAACAACATCGACGGCGTGCCGGAAATTCCGAGCTTCGACGATCCGGACCGGGTCGATGACAGTCTCGACACGCTGATCCCCGACAATCCCAACAAGCCCTACGACATGAAGGAACTGATCCTGAAAATCGTCGACGAGGGCGATTTCTTCGAGATTCAGGAAGCCTTCGCGCGCAACATCATCACGGGCTTCTGCCGCATCGAGGGCCGCACCGTCGGCATCGTGGCGAACCAGCCGATGGTGCTGGCGGGCGTGCTCGATTCCGATGCCTCGCGGAAAGCTGCGCGCTTCATCCGCTTCTGCGACGCCTTCGACATTCCCGTCGTCACGTTCGAGGACGTGCCGGGCTTCCTGCCCGGAACCTCGCAGGAATATGGCGGTCTCATCAAGCATGGAGCGAAGCTGTTATTCGCTTATGCGGAGGCGACGGTGCAGCGTGCGCGAGAGGCGGCTGACGCCACCGCTAAGGGCGCATTGTGGACCTCGATCGCAGTGTTTCTGGCAATGCTGCTTGGCATGGGTGCGGCCATACTCGGGTCGAGGAGGGGCACGCGCGAGGCTTTCGCGCTTAGGACTACGGCAAGAGTTCGCTGACCCTGTCTTATTTCTCCCCTGCGCAACAAACTGAGGCGCAAGCAACTTCCAGCGGGCGAGGCTGACAATCAGGACGCCTCGCCTCCGCAATCCGGCGCCGCCACCATTTTCTGTTCCAGGGACGACCGGCCAAGGGTCCGTTGGGAGCGGAGTGTTGGAACGGCCGTGAGGATAGCCACATAGAACCCCGACGAACTCGTCGAGGCTCTTCGTAAAGGCTAGGTTAGCCCTATTCTCTGGAGTGTTGAGCGGGAACCAGGCGGCACTCACGGTCCGGCGCAAACCTTCGATTTCTTTGAGACCTTCGATCTCTTTGAGAATGAACGGAGCGACCTCCGCGCGGAAACGGTCAACGGAAATGTCTCTCTTGGCCTGCTCATGTCGTCCTCATGATGAGAACATAATGAGGACACCTGGAGCGACGAAGGTCTCCGAACCCTCATTTGTGTTGCGCTAGTCTTCTCGAACGCCGCTTGAAAGCGGCATGGCCAAGAGATCGGTCGCTCGTCACTCCGCGGTACTCGATCTCGACGCGCACATCAGGCTTTGTCCAGATGACGGCCTTGTCCTTCAGGCCCGCGATTGGGGCTTTGTCGACAACCAAACGGGCCAGCCGCCGCTCCAGATCGCGCGCCGTGGCGCCGCTAAAAGCCCGAGCCGCCCCCCCCCGACGGGGTACAACACCCCTCCCCGCTCTTCAGCTAGGCGAACGCTCGCCAACTCGTAAGCGGTGTTTCCGGGCCATCTTTCGGGAGTGATCGCGATCTGTGAGGTTGCCGGTCCTGTATTGGATCGGAGATAGATTTGTGTCTGGACTTGACCTTACGCTTGACCCGGAGCGGCAGCCTCGGCGTTTCGAGGTGATCAACGGTGCTGGCGGCCGGCGTCACTGGTCGATGGATGACAAGGCGAGGATCGTCGCGGAGACGCTGGAGCCGACCGCAATCATTTCCGAAGTTGCCCGGCGTTATGGTCTCAGGCCGCAGCAGGTGTTCGCCTGGCGGCGCGAAGCGCGCAAACAGGCCGCTTCGGTGCAGCAGGAATCCCTGGCCTTCGTATCCGCGGTGGTGACAGCCCCGCCTCGGGGATCCGCGCCGAAGCGTCCTGGACAGCCGCGGAGGCGCAAGAGTATCCGCGACGTTGGGATGATCGAGCTGGAGATAGACGGCATTGCCATGCGGGTTGGCCGAGGCGCCGACGCCAAGACGGTTGCGGCGGTGATCCGTGCGCTGAAGGCAACCTCGTGATCGGGCCGACGGGCGCCGTCAAGGTCATGGTGGCGACGAAGCCGGTAGACTTCCGCAAGGGGGCGGAGGGGCTGGCTGCGTTGGTGCGCGAGACGATGGGCGCCGACCCGTTCAGCGGTGCGGTGTATGTGTTTCGTGCCAAGCGCACGGATCGGATCAAGCTGATCTTCTGGGACGGTACCGGCGTCTGCCTCTATGCAAAGCGGCTGGAAGACGGGGAGTTCCGCTGGCCAAAGGTGCAGGATGGCGTGATGCGCCTGACGGCCGCGCAGTTGTCGGCGCTGCTTGAGGGGCTCGATTGGCGGCGGGTCCATGAAGCCCGCCAGACAAGCGTTCCCACGCAGGCGAGTTGATCCGCGACGAAGTGAATCAGCCTCGATTCCGCTGTCGCCCGGAGCCGGCGAATATGGTCTGCTCCCGTCATGGCGATGACGGCGGACCAGCTTCCCGACGATCCGGATGTGCTGAAGGCGATGGTCCTGGCGCGCGATGTCGAGAACGCTCGCCTGACCCAGATCATCAAGGAATTGCAGCGCCACCGCTTCGGTCGTCGGGCCGAGAGCCTGCCTGAGGATCAACTCCTTCTTGGCCTCGAGGAAGCAGAGCAGATCGAAGCAGCGGGCGAGGAAGAAGCCGAACACGCTGATCCGGCTATCCGCAGGGAACGCGCTGCGAAGCGGCGGGCGAACCGTGGCGCGCTGCCGCCGCATCTGCCACGCATCGAGATGGTCGTCGACATCGAGGACCATGCCTGCCCATGCTGCCGCAACGACCTTCATCGGATCGGCGAAGACGTCAGCGAGCGGCTCGATATCGTGCCGGCGCAATTGCGCGTGATCGTCGTGCGTCGACCCAAATATGCGTGTCGTGCCTGCGATGACGTGGTCGTGCAGGCTCCGGCGCCTGCCCGGCTGATCGAAGGCGGTCTGCCGACCGAGGCGACGGTCGCGCAGGTTCTGGTCTCCAAATATGCCGATCATTTGCCGCTCTATCGTCAGGCGCAGATCTATGCTCGGCAGGGTATCAACCTCGACCGTTCCACGCTCGCCGACTGGGTCGGCCGCGCCGCCTGGCACCTGCGTCCGGTCCACGAGCGGCTGTTGGAGAAGCTGAAGGCCTCGCCGAAGCTCTTTGCCGACGAGACCACGGCGCCGGTGCTGGATCCCGGCCGCGGCAAGACCAAGACCGGGCAGCTCTGGGCCTACGCTCGCGATGACCGACCATGGAACGGGAGCGACCCGCCGGGCGTCGCCTATGTCTATGCGCCGGACCGAAAGGCGGAGCGACCGATCGCTCATCTCGCGGGCTTTACCGGCATCCTGCAGGTCGACGGCTATGGCGGCTATCGCGTGCTGGCCGGGAAGAGCGGCGCAACGCTCGCCTTCTGCTGGGCACACGTACGCCGGCGCTTCTACGAGCTCGCGGCCGCCAGCCCGGCGCCCATCGCCAGCGAGGCGCTCCGGCGCATCGCAGAGATCTATCGCGTCGAGAACGACATCCGCGGCCAGTCGGCAGGCGAACGTCGCACCGCGCGCCAGGAAAGGAGTCGGCCGCTCCTGGCCGAACTCGAGCCATGGCTGCACGAGAAGCTCAGCCTGATCAGCCAGAAGACCAAACTCGCCGAGGCAATCCGCTATACGCTCTCACGCTGGGAGGGGCTCACCCGCTTCCTGGACGACGGACGTATCGAGATCGACTCCAATACCGTCGAGCGGTCGATCCGACCGATTGCGCTCAACCGCAAGAACGCTCTCTTCGCGGGCTCTGACGGTGGCGCCGAGCATTGGGCTGTCGTCGCTTCTCTCATTGAAACCTGCAAGCTCAACGACGTCGAACCGCTCCGCTACATCGCCGACGTGCTCGCAAGGATCGTCAACGGCCATCCAAACAGCCAAATCGACGATCTCCTGCCTTGGGCCTATATCGCCGCTTCCGAGATCAAGGCCGTGGCCTGAGAACACCGCTTACGCCAACTCGCCTGCCGTCGTCTCATATCCGATGACGAGGAAAGTCTCGGACTGGATGCACTTCGTCTTGCGCCAATCGAGGCGCCGGCCGGAGCAGTACGGCGCGTCGAGACGATCCCTTCCAGTCCATGACGGCAGGCATGGGCCCAGATGATGGGTCCATCACCTTCGATCTCCTCCGACAACATGATGGTGCGGCTGGTCAGGTCGACAATGGATTCCACGCATCCCGCCGATCCTCAAGCTTCCAGGGACGTAAGTCGTGCCCGTCGAGAAAGAGGAGATCAAAAGGCGTAGAGCACCGCTCGATCGGCCGTGCAGCGGGAAATCGATCGGTCCAGTCGCGGCCCCGGCGGGTCCGGATAGTCACCTTGCCGTGGTTGATGAAAATAGAAATACGATAGCAATCCCATTTGATCTCGTGCATCCATTCAGGCCCGGTGGGTGCCCTCAAGACGAGCGTAGGGAGACATGGCTCTATCCAATCGGGGATCGGAAGGTCAAAGAGCGTGGCTTGGCGCGGGTCTACGGTGTCGCCGACGAGAGGCCGACTCACGGCTTTGGTCGCGGCGACATTTGCTCGCTGGATCGGCCGGCGCGGCTTCTTAAGGGTGCCGCCGCGCCATCAGTGAGGCGAATCGAATTCGATCTCAGTTAATGCTTCATCTCGGACGCTACCATATCCACGCTATGTCGATTGACACTCGCAAGAATGAGTCCGAGCGTCCCACTTCAAATTACAAAGTCACCTCACAGGCTAACGCCTCGGAAGAATGACCGTAAAAGTTGTTCCGGTATTGGCATCTGAGGTAACCGTGATCTCGCCGACGTGGGCCGAAACGATCTTCTTCGCAATAAACAATCCGAGCCCGAGATTGGTGGTAACCTCGCCCCCTACGTCGGTCTCGTTGCCCCGCGTCATGAAATCGAAGATCGTTTTGATCTTTTCCGAACTGATCGGGGCCCCCTCATTGTTCACGGATACGACGACCTTCTCTTGGCGGTCGGAAACCGTCACAGAAACAGTCGATGCTGGCGGACTGTACTGAATGGCGTTGCCAATCAGGTTCGAGAAGACCTGCCCGATCCGGATCCTATCCCACTCGCCTTCGGTGTTTCCGATGATTTCAGTTTCGATTGAACGCCCCTCGGAGAGGGCACGCATTTCATCCCTGAGCTGGATGGCAAGTTGCCCCATGTTCATCGGCGCCTTCACCATCGGAAGGTCGGCTCCGAAAGCCGAGCGCGTAATGTCGAGAAGGTCATTCAGGATTGCCGTCGCACGTTGGGTGGTGTCAACAATCTGAGATGCGAGACGAGTTTGCCTTGCGCCCGTCACGCCCATTTTGACCATAGCCTGCGCTGCCATAGACGCCGCGCCGATAGGATTGCGCAAATCGTGCCCCAAGACGCCGAGAAAGATATTCCGCGAGTTGGTGACAATTTCCGTGTACTTGGCAACTGACTCAGTCATAGCCTGATCGATGGCTTCGTTGAAACGAGTGAGCTCATCGAGATCTGTCGCAGCAAGAGCCTCTTTCCCCGCCATCCATTGCTTGACCACGCTCGCGCGCAGGGCGCGGTACTCTGACACCATTTGATCGATATCGAAGCCGTCGCCGAGGCGAAGCGTCGCGTGGACCTCGGCTGCACTCTGCGCAAAAGGGGAGTCCTCTGGCCCTAAGCCCCTCGACTTGTCGGTCTGCTCTCGGGGAGTTTGCGAGGTTTCAATGTCGTCTGCGATAAAGCATACGAGGCGGGCAATCTCCGGGCCTAGCTTTTCACCATCCTCAGGAACCTGTTTTTTAGCGGCACCCGTCGCGCCCGACGAGAGGTCGAAGATGGCGGACGGTTCCTTGGCCCTTTCGCTCAGTGTTCCCCCTGAACAGGAGGACAAACTCGCCCATCAACAATTCGCCGCTGCCTTCGCGTGTCTTCCGCTTGACCATCAAGAGGCGCTAGCGCTGGTTATTCTGGAAGGTCTCTCCACTCTCCTATGAAGAGGCTGCCGTGGTTCGACCCTTAACAGCGGCGCTCGCAAGCTCGACCTATACCTGACGAGGGGCGGGCGCCTTGGCGCGCTACCATTGCTGCTCGCTTCTTGTGAGATGAGCTACCCGGTCTGCCGCGATCGAGACTGACGCGGTTGTCTGCTTGCCATAAACTCGTAGGCAATCACCCCGACTCCGAAGCCGATCAACAATGCACAGCGACCCCGATCGGGTGCCGGCCGATCGCATCCACCGTTGCGGTCTGTCTCCTCTGAACGCTGCTCTCCAGACCGGGGAGATATTCCCGGCTTTTGGCGAGCAGATTTTCGGCCGCCCCCCGTGCTCCGTCCGAGAGGGCGGCTGCGGCTTGGCGAGCTTGCTGCGCAACGCCCGGTATAACACCTTCGACGCCAGGCTCTTGTAACGAAGAACTCGCCGTGTCCCCTTCGCCGCGAGGATCACCGGGAGCATTTGCTCACCTGCACGGATACCGGATCGCTGGCCGGGAAGGACTCTTTGATTCCATGGTCGAGCCTCTTGTCCTGGCGCTCGTCGCTGTTGATCTTCATTTCAGCGGGTTTGTCATCCCGATCGCTGGCATTCAGCATGGTTGGGCTCCTTTTGTAGGTTGGCAACGCTCCCCTCAGCCACCCGTTCCCGTCGGGTACGCCCTGATTGCGGAAGTGAGGAACGTCAGCTCACTGCCTGAGGAGAAGCCACGCTGCGACACAAAGGATTGAGACAAGGGACAGTGCAAGCCCGATGCTATGCCAAAGAGCAGCGCGTCCCTCCCATCTTTGTGTCAGTTCTTCGACCGCTTCCGTGAGCTGAATTTTCAACGAAGCCCTGAGCCGTCTGCGGGCCTGCCAAGCCATTCCGTGCAAGACGACAGACAGGCCACCTGCGACGATAGCCAAGCTCAACGATAGGTCGTGCAGGTCCGTGCTTGTCACCTCACAGCTCCGATTCTAGCCGTCTGAAATGCTCCGCGGAAAACGGCGAGGAAGATTGATCGGCGTTGTCATGGCAGGGTAAATCTTTGGCGTCGCCAATGCAGGAATGGTGCGGAAGATATCGGCCGGGCGTTTCGCCCGGAAGGCGCGGGAATCAAGTTCCGGGGTGGAGTACATCACACGATGCCCCAGGCGCGATAGCGGCGCCGTCCGGTGAGTTCGCGGGGCAGTGCGCCGCCGAGCTGGATCAGCATCAGGTCGACGGCCTTGGGCGTCACCCTGAGGAGCTTGGCGCCAAGCGCCACCGTCACCAGCGGGCGCGACAGAAACAGCGCGACGAGTTCGGGCAGCTTCGAGTTGCTGCGGCGGGTTCGGGTGACCCGGTCCATGGTCTCGCGTGCGAGAAGCAGACGCTCGAGATCCTTCTGTCCCTGGGCGATCGCTTCCTCGACGATGGCGCAGAAGCCCGCCACAATCTCGGGTGCTCCTTCCCTGCCCTGCGGCCGGAATTTCGCGGTCCGAAAGCCCGAGGCCAGCGGCAGCAGGTGGTCGGTCAGACCACGCGCCCGCAGGATACAACCGGCCATGATGAAGCCGAGCCAGGGCTGGCGCGGATAGAGGTTGAGATCGAGCCAGGCTTTCCAGGCGATTGCCGCGGCGGCGACCGCCGGCCATGGTGCGGTACGCCTGACGACATCGAGCCAGAGGTCTTCATCCTCGCCCTCGTCGATGTCAGGGTCATAGACCAGATGCGAACGGCTGGTGCGGATCGGCGTCTCGCCGGCGAGCACATTGTTGGTGCGTGCGAGCAGGGCATCGATATCGGCGAACTGCGCCTTCCACGGATCGGCGTCGGTGGCGAAGGCCGGAAACGCGTCGTTGTTATCGTCGTCCGCGGCCGAGGGAGAGGTCGAGCGTGCCCCCCTGCCCTCCCCGCT
This sequence comes from Chelatococcus sp. HY11, assembly GCF_018398335.1. Lineage (NCBI taxonomy): Bacteria > Pseudomonadati > Pseudomonadota > Alphaproteobacteria > Hyphomicrobiales > Chelatococcaceae > Chelatococcus > Chelatococcus sp. HY11. The sequence continues at coordinate 2,182 of NZ_JAHBRX010000003.1, read as the reverse complement.
TGCCGGCATGATGCCGCGCAGGGCGGCGAGACCGTCGATCGAGAGTGGCCACGGCGCCTTGCGGACCATCACGGTTCGTCGCGCGCGCAAGGCCGTCGCGGCGCGGGTCAATTCGTGGGTCGGACTTCTGACATCCATGCCGGCATCGTGCAGCACGACGTCACCGATATCGACGAGATGACCGTCGAGGATCAGTGCCCGCACCGCCTCGGTCATGTCGCAGCGCGATTGCCAGCCGGCCGCAAGACCGGAGGCCTCGAGCCGCGCATCGAGTTTCATGACCGCGATGGCGACCCGTTCGAGCCGGCCGGCGATCGCCTCCCAGGGCAGATCCGGCAGGTCATAGAGTTGCGGCCGGATTTCCTCGTCGCGACCGAGATCCCCTATCCTGCCCCCGACGACCATGCTGCGCCCCACGAATCATAAGTGGTTGACCCACCAAAGGTTAAAGCTGCTTGCGGAAGCGAAGCAATGGCTTTCTACGGCTCGTAGATGGGCTGGACGGGTGCGTTCAGAAGCCCCTCCGCAGCCGATTTACGACCGCCGCCCGCGTTGGCCCGGTCACCGCGCTCAAATTCGCGATCGCGTGCCAGAATCGCCAGAGATGAGCCATTCTAGGGCTGAGAATGCCCGATAAGGGAAGCCCAATCGGGCGTGGTGATTAACGCAACGTTCTCAAACCACGTCATCAAACGACCGTTTTCTCGTGTCTTTTGAAATTGTACGCCGCGCTCGTTTCGCCGTTGGAGTGTCATTTGTCACAGTGGACTGCACTGGCGGGACAAAGCTGACTTCAGTAGGGGTCACCGGCGAGATCAGGCGTCCGGGCGACGAGAAGCGGCGCCAACACCGGAATTCCCAAGCTTTTGAGGGTTTCGTCAGTCTGAGCCACGAACCGTGCACTGCGCGGCTGATGATTGAGCATTCGGCGCAGATCGATCGCAACGTCGTCGTTTTCACGGGCCAGCATGGTGATGTTCTCGATTTCGATGGGCATCAGTTGGAAATCCCGCACGAGAACGGCAGGCGAGACGGCCCGTGACGCTTCAGCCTCCAATGGGCGCGTGGATGCTTTCAAAGGCTGGAAGCCCGCCCTGATCAGCGGCCGCATGGCCAAGGCAGCGACTTTCAGCACGTTCGCCCGCTCCAAACGACCCAACTTCTCGTAAATACCCCAGCGCCCCAGGGCATGGCGATAGGGCAGGCCTGCTGCTTCCCACGCAGCCTCAATTATCGGACGTGCCACATCCTTCATGCGGCGCGGGCGGCAGATCTCGTCGATAACGCCACGCAGAACACGAAGCCAAAGGCCTCCGTGAACAAGGCGGCCACCGGGCAACTGTACCCTGCCCTTCGTAACGGCCTGCAGGGTCAACCCGTCGAGCGCCGCGAGTTCTGTGGCGGTTTCCTTGGAAACTGGATACTCGGATTGTTCGGCGGGACTGGCAGCGTGCAGCAGGACGCCGTGCTTCGGGCAACTCGCCATCCAGTTCGCTCGCCAATGTAGCCGGCCGAAACGCTGCCGATCGCCCCGCAGGCATTCAATGCACCCGATCATCTTGCCGTCGGCGAGATCGTCCGAGATCCAAGGGAGCCACCAAGCAGCCCGCGCCGGGCGCACTCGCAACGCCGGATTCTCAAAGATACCAAACTGACAGCAATAGGCTCGAAAGATGTCGCCTCGCGGCGACAGACTGTCCAACAGATAGGGCACATAGGCCGCCATCGTCATGGCCCGGATCCGACCAATAGCAACACCTGTGCGTTCCGCCAGCTTCTGGATCAAAAGAGCCGATGGCCAGAAATCCGCCAATTCGATATCCGGCCTGTTGATCCCCAGGGCTGCTTCAGCGAATTCGCCGACGCCCATGTCATAAGCATCAGCGAGCCGCCACAGCCATGAAGACAAAGCTTCTTGCGGCAATGGCTGAGGATGAATCGGCAGCCTTGTCGCCATCCTCAGACCAGAAGCTTCTCGGTGAGACGTCGGCGGTCTGCCGGACCTTGGTATTTCATCTGGCGGAGCGACCGCTGATTGATCGCCTCCTCCCCGCCTTCGACCGCGGCAACCGCAGCCGAACGCAACAGAGCAGCTATTTCCCCTATGGTCCCGCCTGTGCGGGCCAAAATCCAGCTCTGCAGATCGGCCGAGTTGAGAAATGACGGCTTACGAAGCGGGAAC
>NZ_JAHBRX010000001.1:4557500-4623370 GCF_018398335.1 Chelatococcus sp. HY11 | reverse complement strand
GATCTTCACCGCGCATGCTCCTGGCCCACATTTCTGATCCGCACATCGGTCCTCTGCCCTCTCCCAAGCTCCGGGAGCTGATGGGCAAGCGCTTCACCGGCTATGTCAACTGGCGGCGCGGGCGCGCGGCCATCCACGACATGCCGCTGCTCGACAGGATCATTGCCGATCTCGAGGCCCAGAAGGCTGATCATATCGCGCTGACCGGCGATATCACCAATATCGGGCTGGCCGCCGAATTTCCCGTCGCGCGGGCCTTTCTGGAGCGGCTCGGCGCCCCCGATTATGTGAGCTTCGTGCCGGGCAACCACGATGCCTATGTGCGCGGCGCGCTGAAGGCGCTGATTCGCACGATCGCCCCCTGGATGCTCTCCGATGGCGCCAAGGAAGGCGCCATGCCGTCCTTTCCCTATGTGCGACGCAGGGGCGGCGTGGCGCTGGTCGGCCTGTCGTCGGCGGTGCCAACCCTGCCCTTCGTGGCCAGCGGCACATTGGGAGAAAAGCAGCTCGCGGCCATGGGCGAGATCCTGTCCGAGCTCGGCCAGCAGGGCCTGTGCCGCATCGTGATGCTCCACCATCCGCCCTATTACGAAGGCGCCAAGGCCGGCCGGCAGCTGACTGATTCGGACGCCTTTCAGGCCATCATTGCCAAGGCCGGCGCGGAAATGATCCTGCACGGTCATAACCACCGCACGTCGCTCGTGCGCATTCGCGGGCCCCTGAAGCCGGTGCCGGTGCTCGGCGCACCCTCATGCTCGGCCGTGCGCGGCCTGTTCACGCATCGTGCCGGCTATCATCTCATCGACATCACGGAGGATGGCCAGAATTCGCGCTTTACCATCCGCACACGCGGCGTGGATGCCCCCCGCGTGCGGGCAAGGGCGCTGGATGTCGAAACGGCCACAATCGCGCAGATCGGCGAGATGGTCGTGGACTGAGACGCGCCGGTTTCAGAAACGACCGAGCAAACGGGCGACCGGCGTCCATTCCATCAGCCAGAGCGCGCCCTGGAACAACGCCGCGCCGCCGATCAGCCCCATGATGGCCGTGAAGACGATGTCGCCCCCGTCGAAACGGCGGCCGGGCCGTGTCGGCGCATCGGACTGTGGCGTCTCCGGATCGCCGGCCATGGCGCCCGCGTCCAACATTGCGCCGGGCGGCGTCACGATGACGCGGCTCTCGGCCATCGTCCGCTCGCGCTCCACAAGCCGTCGCGCCACATAGTCCGTCACCGCCGCGACGATCACCTCGACCCGCTCGCTTCGGGCGACGGTCATCCGCCCGCGTCGCGTATCGACGAAGAAGCGATAGGTCTGGCGGTCGCGTTCCATCTCGACGAAGGCCAGCACGTCAACGTAGCAGCGCGGGCGCTCGCCCGGCACGATTCCATGATCAAAAATATCGATGCCCTGAGGCACTTGCGCGAAGACGGGCGCAAGCCGCGCGTATAGCAGATCGAGCCGCGCGAATTCGCCCTCCCTGAGCCCCGACACGATCCTGTCGCGCTGCTCATCGTCAAGGCGGGCGCGACGGACGGCGGCGGTGAGGTCCGCAGCGCTGTCACCATCGCCTGCGCCCTGTCCTGGCAAATCCTCATCCTGCTTCAACACGATCCTCATCTCTCGGGCCTGCCCGCGGACGCCTTCCATTGGACACGCGCAGGCTTTCCCTGCACAAACGCGCCTTGCAGGCTGCGGCGGCAACGCTCCCGCCGAATGTGTGCCGGCAGTTGGGCTGAAACAAGAAGGGCCTCTCCATGGACGTGCCGAGCCAGAAGCAACCATCCGCGACTGTTCACGACCGCGCTGCGATCGTGCGCGACGCCGCCGAGAAGATCGGCCTCACCCTCAACATCCATGTGACGACCGAGACGACCCGCACCGCCGAGGAAGCCGCTGTCGTGCATGGCGTCGCGGTCGGGCAGATCGTCAAGTCCCTCATCTTCGAGGGTGCGGAAACGGGCCAGCCCTATCTCTTCCTCGTGTCCGGACAGAACCGCGTCAACGAGACGGGGGTCACCGCGATCCTCGGCGAGGGGCTGCGGCGCCCGAACGCCGCGCGCGTGCGCGAGTTGACCGGCTTCGCCATCGGCGGCATCCCGCCTTTCGGCCATGCGACGGCGATGGCGACCTATATCGATCAGGACCTCATGGCCTTCGACGTGGTCTGGGCGGCGGCCGGCACCCCCTTCGCCAATTTTCCCATCGCGCCGCGGGAGCTGGCGGAGGCGCTCAAGGCACCGCTCATCTCCGTGACGTGAGGCGCGCCCGCAAATATTGGTGGAGCGGCCGCTCCAGCCACTGGTAGACGACGAGCGCCAGCAGGCTCGCGGCGACGACGCACGCCGCCACGTAACCCCAAGGACCGAGCCATACGCCCAGCGGACTGCGCGCGAAGACCTCGCGCAACGCGCGGATCGCGAAGGGATGCAGCAGGTAGAGGGCGTAGGAGGCATCGCCCATCGCGACCAGGGCTCGCTCGACGGCCGGCGGCCGTTCATTCGGCCGCCCGAGCACGGCGGCGGCCACCAGCATCGCGGCGGGCCCGCCATAGCCGATGAACTGAGGCAGCGCCGTGCCATCGGCGGCCGACAGGTCAAGGTGCAAGAGGGCAAAGCCCGCCACGACCAGCAACACCCGCGCTGCGCCGCTGAGCCGCAGGCCCGTCTCGCGTATCATGGCGACACCCATCCCGAGCACGAATTCGAGCACGATGGGATCGGACCAGTAGGCGACCGGCAGCGGCCAGACGACGAAGGCCCGCGAGGCGACGAGCAAGGCGAGCCCGAGCGTGACCGCGAGCACCGCATGGCGTCGCGGCAAGGCGATGGCGGCCGCGAAGACGAGATAGAAGAACATCTCGAAATTGAGCGTCCAGCCCAGTGAATAGATGGGCTGGACGGTGCCGTCGGCCCGCATCGCGGGGATGAAGAGATAGGACGCGACGATTTGCCAAAGGCTCGGCCAACCACTGTTCAACACCTGCGGCAGAACGACCGCCACGGCCAGATAGAGCGTTGTCACGCCCCAATAGAGCGGCACGATGCGCACGATGCGCCGGCTGAGGAACATGCGCCAGGCTCCCGCCGTGCCGAAGAGCGGGCGCGAGGCGTGCACCATCACGAAGCCGGAGATGACGAAGAAGATGTCGACGCCCGAAAGCCACGGCAGGAGATGGCTCGGCGTAAAGGCGAAACCAAGCCGTTCGGCAAGCGCCCCCGCGTCATATTGCGCATGATGCACCACGACCATCAGCGCGGCCAGCGCGCGCAGCACCTGCACGGCCAAGAGCCTGTCAGCACTTCGCCTGTCAGCACTTCGCCGGTCAGCACTTGGCCCGTCAGCGCTTCGCCTGTCAGCACTTCGCGCGGCCCCGTCAGCCATCAGGACACGACCTCGATGACGTGAAAGAACGAGCCGGAGACATGGCCGACCTTGTGCCCTGCCGGCGCAAGCCTGTTGCCGTAGGCGTCCCCGACCTCGGCCAGAGGGGCCGTCGCGGGTGGAGACAGGATGCTGGCGTAGTGGAATTCATGGCCCCGCGCCACCGCGCCGGCGGGCGCGAAGGGCGCCGGCGCGGTGAAGGTGGCGATGCGATAGCCGAGATTGAGCTTGCGTTTGGCGAAGCTCGTCACCAGTGGCAGCAGCCCCGCCATGGGATGGCTGACGCCGGCCGCATCGACCAGCGCCTCGCCGAGCACCATATAGCCGCCGCACTCGCCATGGACCGACCGGGTGGCGGCGAAGGCGGCAAGGCCCTCCCGGAAATGCGCGTTGGCCGCGAGACGGCCGGCGTGGAGCTCGGGATATCCCCCGGGCAGCCAGCAGACATCGCAGTCGTCGCCGGGCGCCTCGTCGGCGAGCGGCGAGAACGGCAACAGCTCGGCGCCGGCCGCGCGCCAGCCCATCGCCACATGCGGATAGACGAAGGAGAAGGCGGCGTCGTCGGCGATGGCGATGCGCTGGCCGGGCGGCGGCACGGCAACGCGCCCGCCTTCCGGCGCCGCGACGCGCTGGCCGCTCCGCGCCAGCTCCCGCACGGCGGCAAGGTCGATATGCGCTTCGACGAGTTCCGCGAGGCCGTCGAGCCGGGTCTCCAGCTCCGCTGTCTCGCGCGCCTGCACGAGCCCGAGATGCCGCTCGGGCAAGGTCACCTCGCCGCGTGGCAGCGCGCCAAGCACGGGCAGGCCGATGGCCTCGATCGCCTCGGCGGCGAGCCGCCTGTGGCGCTCGCTGCCGACCTTGTTGAGGATCACCCCGCCGATGGTGATGCGCGGGTCATAGCGCGCCGCGCCGAACGCCATGGCGGCGGCCGACTGCGACTGGCCGGAGACATCGAGCACCAGTAGCACGGGCCAGCCCATCAGGGCCGCGATATCGGCGCTGGAGCCGGTGCGTCCCGGCTCGGCCGGCACGCCGTCGAAGAGGCCCATCAGCCCTTCCGCCAGCACGAGGTCCGCGCCAGTGGTCTGGCCGGCGATGAGCGCGCCGAGAAGATCGGCGCCCATGGCCCAGCTGTCGAGATTGACGCCGCCGCGCGCCGCCGCCACCGCATGGAAGGCGGGGTCGATGTAGTCCGGCCCGCATTTCACCGGCGCGACCTTGAGCCCGCGGCGGGCAAAAGCGCGCATCAGTCCTAACGTCACGGTGGTCTTGCCGGCGCCGGAACGCGGCGCGGCGATGAGGAGGCCAGGTGCCCCCATTGGCGCTGTCGTCGATCCTGTCCTCGCTGCCGTCATGGCGCCCCCGCCGCCGTCCGGGCGGTGAGCTGCGCCCTCAGGCCGACGATGGAGCCGATGGCCACGATCGAGGGCGCCTCAATGCCGGCCTCGGCCAGAGCGACGGCGGCGCCACCCAGCGTCGTTTCCAAGATCTGTTCCGACGGCAGCGTGGCGGAAGCGACGATGGCGACCTGTGTCGTGGGATCGGCCCCGCCGGCCATCAGCGCGCCGGCGATGCGCGGCAAGTTGGCCACCGCCATGTAGAGAATGAGCGGCTGGCGCAGACGGGCGAGCGCCGACCAATCGAGATCCTCCTCGGAGCCGGCCGCCGCATGCCCGGTGGCGAGCACCACGGCCTGATTCGTGCCCCGTGTCGTTGCTGGAATGAGCGCGCTGGCGAGCCCGCCGAGCCCGGCGGTCACACCCGGTATGACGCGGAACGGAATGCCGGCCTCCACCAGCGCCAGCGCTTCTTCTCCGCCACGCCCGAACACGAAGGGATCCCCGCCCTTCAGCCGCAGGACCCGCCGGCCCTCACGGGCGAGCGCGATGAGCCGACGCGTGATGTCGGCCTGCTGCGGCGAGGGCTTGCCGCCGCGCTTGCCGGCGAATTCGAGCTGTGCGTCCGGCCGCGCGAGGCCGAGCACGCGCTTGTCAACGAGGGCGTCGTAGACGACGGCATCCGCCGCGGCCAGCGCATTGATCGCGTGCAGCGTCAACAGCCCGGGATCGCCCGGCCCCGCGCCCACGAGCCAGACCGAGCCCGGCGCGAAATCAGGCGTCAGCGATCGCATGGCTACGGGGAAGGAGGCTGGCACAGAGGCTGAACTCGCGGCGGGTGGCATCATCGCGCTGCTATAGACTGAATCGTAAGGGGGCGCACGAGGAGCGAGCTTGCCCTCACCCCACCCCTCTCCCCGCCGGGGAGAGGGAGCGTGTCGCGGTTCACCAACGCGACACGAGCAGCGTCGCCTCCATACCGCAATGCCTGACCGTTAGCGTCCCCTCTCCACCCAGCACGGCTGTTGCCGTGTTGGGCTCTATAAGAATGCCAAATTGGCAACAGCCAACTTGGCGTGGGAGAGGGACAGGGTGAGGGGTTAACACTTCGCCGCATGGGTACCCCTTACTCCCCAGCGCCGCGAAAACGCCTGACGTAGTGGGCGCCATAGAGCGCGCTCTCGCGGAAATCCTCCGTGCCGAGCACGGGCCCGACGAAGATCGTTGCCGTGCGTTCGACAGGATCGGCGGCGAGGAGGCCGGCAATGGTCGCGAGCGTGCCGCGCAGGATGCGCTCCTCCGGCCAGCTCGCCCGCGCCACGACAGCCACGGGGCAGTCCTCCCCGTAGTGAGGCGTGAGTTCGGCCACGACCTTGTCGAGAACATGGATCGAGAGGTGGATGGCGAGCGTCGCGCCCGTGGCGGCGAAGGCCGCCAGCGTCTCCGTCTCCGGCATGGCGGTGGCGCGTCCCGAGGTGCGCGTCAGTACCACCGATTGCGCAACGCCCGGCAGCGTCAGTTCCTGACCGAGCGCCGCCGCCGAGGCGGCGAAAGCCGGCACGCCGGGTGTAACCGTATAGGGAATGTCCAGCTGCCGCAGCCGGCGCAATTGCTCGCCCATGGCGCTCCAGATGGACAGATCGCCCGAATGCAGGCGGGCGATGTCCTCCCCCGCCGCATGCGCGTCCGCGATCGTCGCGATGATCTGGTCGAGCGACAGCGGCGCGGTATCGACGATCCGCGCGCCGGGCGGGCACCAGGTCAACACCTCGCGCGGCACCAGCGAGCCGGCGTAGAGGCAGACCGGGCAACGGGCCACGAGATCACGTCCACGCACCGTGATGAGATCGGGCGCGCCGGGCCCGGCGCCGATGAAATGGACGGTCACAGCCTCATCCTCATGGTTGTACGCGGCGCGCCAGCGCGCAGGTGACGGCGGCGGTCTTGATGCGCGGCCGGATTAGTCGCGCGCCCTCCCCCGCCGCAGCAAGGGCGGCGGCTTCCGCGACGCTCGGCACGCCAAGCGCGCCGACCGAACGCGCCGACTGGGTGAGGCAGCGGTCACCGGCGGCATGCAGGTCCATCTCCGACAGCGACACCAGCATCAGCCCCCGCCGCTGCGCGAAAGCCTCGACAATGGCGCTGCGCTTGACGCGGGGGATGGCGATCTCCGCGACCGCGTCCGGCGCGACGTCAGCGTCGGTCAGGGCCGCATCGAGCGCGGCATGGAAATCGGCGATCGTCGCGCGCTGGCGAAAGCCGAAGCCGGCCACCACGTTTCTCACGGCGTCATCCCCTTCACCACACGCCATTGCACCACTGGCATCGCCGCCCGCCAGCCATGAAACCGGCCGATGGGCTCCGCCCGCTCCAGCGAACAGCGCGTCAGATCCCCGCCGTGGCGGGCCCGGGCGGCGGTCAAGACCGCCTCGGTCTCCAGCGTCACCGCGTGGACGACGAACCGCCCCCCTTCCGCCAGCGCGTCCCAGCAGGCCTCAATGACGCCGGGACGGCTCGCCCCGCCGCCGATGAAGATCGCTGCCGGCGGCGGCAGGCCGGCGAGCGCTTCCGGCGCCATGCCTTCCATCACGGCGAGATCCGGCACGCCGAGGCTCTCGGCATTCGCACGGATGCGGGCAACGCGCTCCGCCCTGGCCTCGATGGCGATGGCGCGGAGCGAGGGATGGCGCAGCATCCATTCGATGCCGACGGAGCCGGACCCCGCGCCGACATCCCACAGGAGTTCACCCTGGCGCGGCGCGAGCGCGGACAACGCCAGCGCGCGGATCTCGCGCTTGGTGATCTGCCCGTCATGGGCGAAGAGATCGTCGTCGAGGCCGGCGGCCAGCGGCAGGACGCGCGCTCCGGGTAACGCCGCCACCTCCAGCGCGATGGTGACGAGGGGATCGCAATCACCGCTGTCGTAATCGGCCGCTGTCGACGCGCGCACCCGCGCGCGCGGGCCGCCCAGGCATTCGAGCGTGGTGATGCGCGAGGCGCCGAAGCCATGTTCCGCGAGCATGGCCGCGAGCTTCCCCGGCGTCGTGCCGTCCCAGGCCAGCGCCAGAATGCGCGCGCCCGGCTGCAGCAGCGGCCTGATGCGCGCCAGCGGCCGGCCATGCAGGCTGATGGTGGCCACGTCCTGCAGAGCCCAGCCGAGGCGCGCGGCCGCGAGGCTGAAGGCTGACGGCTGCGCCACTACCTCCCATTCCGCCGCCGGCACATGCTGGGCGAGCACGCTGCCGATGCCGTAGCAGAAGGGGTCACCGCTCGCGAGCACGCAGACCGGCGTGCCGCGCCGCGCGAGGATCGCGGGAAAGGCATCATGGATCGGGCTCGGCCAGACGAGCGTCTCGCCCTTGACGAGCGCGCCAGCGAGCGCGAGATGACGTTGCCCGCCCACCACGAGGCCGGCGCCCGCGATCAGGCGGCGCGCGGTGGCGTTGAGGCCGTCGATCCCATCTTCGCCGAGGCCCACGATGGCAAGCCAGGGCGTTGCCGAGGATGCTCTCGACACGACCGTGGAAGAAGGGATATCGCGGGATGAAAGGATATCGCGACCGGACATGGCCTCAAGCTCCCCCATAACGCCGCGCCCCACCGTGGCGCTCAGCCTTCTGATCCTTGGCGGAACGACCGAGGCGAGCCGACTTGCCGCTCTCGTCGCGGACAATGCTGAGATCGCGCCGGTGCTGTCGCTCGCCGGTCGAACCCGGGAGCATGCTCCGGCGCCGATCCCGCTCCGTGTCGGCGGCTTCGGCGGCGTGGCGGGGCTCGCCACCTATCTCGCCACGAACAGCATCGATGCGGTCATCGACGCGACCCATCCCTTCGCGGCGCGGATCTCCGCCCATGCGGCGAGCGCCTGCGCCATTGGGGACGTTCCCCTCGCACGCCTCACCCGCCCGGCCTGGATGCCCGAACCCGGAGATCGCTGGCAGGTGGTGCCCGACATGGCAGCCGCCGTGGCGGCGCTCGGCTCGACGCCACGCCGCGTCTTCCTCACCATCGGGCGGCAGGAGCTCGCGCCCTTCAACGGCGCGCCGCAACATCACTATGTCGTGCGCAGCATCGACGCGCCGGATGGCTTCACCGCCCCGCAGGCGACATTCATAACGGCGCGCGGCCCCTTCGCTTTGGCGGATGAGGAAGCGCTGATGCACGCCCATGCCATCGACGTGCTCGTCACCAAGAATGCCGGCGGCGCGGCGACCGCCGCCAAGCTCAAGGCGGCTCGCAATCTCGGTCTGCCCGTCGTGATGGTCGCGCGGCCGCCCGAGCCCGACGTCCCGACATTCCACGAGCCAAGCGAAGCCTTGGCCTGGGTCGAGAAATTGGCCCGGGCGAAGAAGCTGGCCTCGCCGTCTCACCGCGCGGCTCCATAGCTGCGCGGCGTATAGACGAAGGGCGTGCCGGAGCGCGCGATGAGGCGGGTTTCCGAGGAGCCGATGATCACGACGGTCGCCATATCGGCCTCGATGCCCGGCGCCTCGCCAAGCGTCGTCAGCGCAATGCGCTCGTCCGGACGTCCCACCGCGCGGGCCATGATGACAGGCGTTTCCGGCGCGCGGATGGCGCCGAGAGCCGCGAAGGCTTCGCGCAGCTTGTCCGGCCGCGCGCGGGAGACGGGATTGTAGAGGGCGATGACGAGATCGGCCTCTGCCGCCAGCCGCAGGCGGCGCAAGATGATCTCCCAGGGCTTCAGATTATCGGAGAGTGAGATCGCCGCGAAATCATGCCCGAGCGGCGCGCCGACGCGGGCGGCCGCCGCCAGCATGGCCGTCACGCCCGGCTCGACGCGGATATCGAGCGCGCGCCACGCCCCCGGGCCATGCTCGACAGCCTCGAACACGGCGGCCGCCATGGCAAAGACGCCGGGGTCCCCGCCCGACACCACCGCGACCCGATGCCCGGCGCTCGCGAGCTCCAGCGCGTGGCGCGCGCGCTCGATCTCGACGCGGTTGTCGCTGGCATGCACCTCGCATCCCGCCCTCGCCGGCAAACGCGCCGTGTAGGGGCCATAGCCGATGATATCGGTCGCGGCGTCGAGCACGGCGGAAGCGGCCGGGGTCAGCCAGCGGTCAGGCCCCGGGCCAAGGCCCACCACCACGAGCCAGCCGGCCTCGTCGCCAGCCCTATCCTCTGCCTTCTCCCCTGTCTTCTCCGATGTCACAGCCCCGATCATGGCCGCCTGCCCTCGCCCGGCACGATCACCATGGCGAAATAGGGCGCATCGGCGTCGGTCATCGCGCCGAGCGGCATGATGCGCTCGTCCGCCATGGTGCCGCGCTCGATATAGATGGCGCGGCCGGCGATGCCGGCTCCCTCAAGCGCCCGCCGCACCTTCGGCAGATGCCGCCCGAGCTTCATGATGACGGCCGCGTCCGTCTCGGAAAGGCGCCGGGTCAGCGCCTCCTCGGGCAAAGTCGCGGGGAGCACCGTCAGGACGTCGTCCCCCCAGGTGATCGGCGCGGCCGCCCGAGTCCAGGCGCCCGACATGCCGGTGACTCCCGGCACCACCTCGAGCGGCCAGCGGCCGTAGAGCCGCCGCCAGAGATGCATGAAGGACCCGTAGAAGAAGGGGTCGCCCTCGCAGAGCACGGCAACGCTCGCCCCGGCGGCGAGCTCGGCGGAGATCGCCGCGACACTCTCCTCATAGAAGGCCGCGAGGCTCGCGCGGTATTCAGCCGAATCCGCCGGCATCTCAGTGGTCATGGGATAGATCAGCGGCATCTCGCGCCGGCCTGCCTCGATCAGCCCGCCGGCGATGGTGCGCGCATGGCCGGAGCGCCCGCGCTTGGCGAAGAAAGCGATGATGTCCGCGTTCGCGATCACGCGTGTCGCGCGCACGGTCATGTAGTCGGGCTCGCCGGGGCCGAGACCCACGCCATAGAGCGTGCCGGGCTTGATGGGGGGAAGGCTCACTCGGCGTCCCTCGCCAGCGCGTTCACGGCCGCCGCCGCCATGGCGCTGCCGCCCTTGCGCCCTTTCACGATGAGCGCCGGCACGCGGCCATCGGCCATCAGCGCCTCCTTGGACTCGGCCGCGCCGACGAAGCCGACGGGGAGGCCGATGACGGCGGCAGGCTTGGGAGCTCCCGCATCCAGCATCTCGAGCAGGCGGAACACGGCGGTCGGCGCATTGCCGAAGACGGCGACGGCGCCATCGAGATGCGGACGCCACAATTCGAGCGCCGCGGCGCTGCGCGTATTGCCGATCTCGCGCACGAGACCCGGCACGGAGGGATCGTCGAGCGTGCAGATCACCGCATTGTCCGCCGGCAGGCGCGCGCGGGTGATGCCGTTCGCGACCATCTTGGAGTCGCAGAGGATGGGCGCGCCGGCGCGGAGCGCCGATCGCGCGGTCTCGGCGAAATCCGGCGTCATGGCGATGTCGTCGGCCACCTCGACCATGCCCGAGGCGTGGATGATGCGCACGGCGACCCGCTCTTCCACCGGCGAGAAGCGCGCAAGCCGCGCCTCGGAGCGGATGATGGCGAAGGATCGCCGGTAGATCTCGTCACCCTCGCGAATGTAGTCGCGATCGGAATTCCTTGCCTCAACCATCAGACGCCACGAACATCCCTGCCAATTCCCTGTCGCCCAGCGCCGCCAGCGCGGCTGCGCCGCCGCGCGCCCGGCAATGGGCGGCGAGGCGCGCGAGCCCCGCCGCCGCCTCAGCCGCGCCGAGCGCGACGATGGGCCTAGCATGGGCCGCGCCGCCGCGCACCAATTCGTAGCGGCCATCGCTGCCGACGAGTGTCAGCCCCGGCGGACGGCGCCCCGTCGCCTGCGCCGCGCAGCCCTTGGCGCAGCCGGAGACATGGAGGCTGAGGCCGGCGTCCGCCAAATCCTCAGCCGCCGTGGCGATACGGACCGCGTCCTCCTGGGCCGACATCTCCCCACTGCCACAGGCGGGCGCGCCGGGACAGGCGGCGATGGCGAGCCGTGCATCACCGGCCGCCGTGATGAACCCGGCCGCCTCGGCGCTGGCCATCAGCGCTGCCGCCCGGCCCTGGGCGATCCCCGGCAGGTGGGCCTGCCGCCACGGCCCGAGCCTCAGCGCCCCGCAGCCCTCCTCGACAAGCTCCGCGAGAAGGGCGAGCTGCCGCGCGGCCATGCGCCCGAACGGTAGGGCGAGCGTGAGAACGGCTGGGTCTGTTGCCATTCCGGGTGTCGGAATACCCCTCACCCCGGCCCTCTCCCCGGCGGGGAGAGGGCCGGGGTGAGGGGGTGCCGCCTGCAACGGCGCAAGCGCCATGACGAGCGCCAAGACGAACTCTCGCCGCCCCGCCGCATCGAGCTGGCGCATGCGGCGCAAGCCGGGATTCCGCGCCATCGCCTCGACAAAGGCGAGGCCGATCGCGCGGGCGATATCCGGCAAGGCTGAAAGCGGTGAGGCGCCGATCCAGTCGATGCCCGCCAGCGTATCGAGGCCGACCGCCCAGAGCACCACGCCTTCGTGCATGACAGCGCGAAAACGGACATCGGCTGCGATGTCGTCCAGCGCCAGCGCGCCGCCGTCGTCGACGATCCAGGAGAACTTGGGCGGCAGAGCCAGTGGCGCGCCGATCCCTCCCCTCAAGGTGAGGGTGGCGCCGCAGGCGCCGGGTGGGGACCAGACATCCGCCGCCCTTTTTCCCCACCCGACCTTGCCGAAGGCAAGGCCACCCTCCCCTTGAGGGGAGGGATCAGCGGCAGCCATCAGCGCCGCTTCCAGCGCTCGCGCCGCCCCGCGCGCGTCGCACAAGGCCGTCGGGTCGCAATCCGACAGCGGGCTCGCCAGCACGTTGCGCGCGGCTTCATGGGCGGGGCTCTCATCGAGGAGGCCGGCTTGCGCCAGTTCCGACTGCAGCGAACCGAGGCTTGTCTCGGTCACGCCGCGCAGTTGCAGATTGGCGCGGCTGCTGAGGTCGATCAGCCCGTTGCCGTGGCGCATGGCGAGATCGGCGATCAGCCGCGCGGTCGCCGCCGGCAGATACCCTGCGGTGAGACGCAGCCGCACGAGCAGGCCATCACCCGTCGCCATCGGCCGCAGGGCCCCAGGGCACCAGCCGCGCCGGCGATCGGCAGCGGTCGCCGCGCTCACTGCGCAGCCTCCGGCATCGCATCGAGGGCGGCCGCGAGCCGCCCGTAGACCGAATTGCGGCGAGGCTGCCACAGACCGCGCTTCAGGGCATCGGCGAAGCGCGCGGCGATGGCGCGGGCAGCGGCGGGATTGGCGGCCGACAGGGCCGACCACACGGCCTCGTCGGCGACATAGGCGTCAAAGACCAGCTCAAAGGGCCGATGGCCGACCGCGTTCGAGGTCGCCGCGAAGGCATAGAGCGCATCGACCCCCTGCGCGAGCTCGGCGACGCCGCGATAGCCATGGCGCAGCTGTCCCGCGATCCAGCGCGGATTGGCGAGGCGGCTGCGGGCGATGCGGGCGATTTCCTCGGCCATCAGGCGCGCGCGCGGCGCGTCCGGCCGGCTGGTGTCGAGATGGATGAGCGCGGGGCTCGCGCCGAGCGCCTCGGCTGCCGCCGCGAAGCCGCCGACGAAATCGGCCACGTCCTCGGTGTCGAGCGCGTCGCGCTCGCCGTCGTCGCGGGCGTGAACCAGCGCGTCGGCGGTCCGCACGCGCTCCCTGAAGGCCTCGGACGCCGGCCGCGCCGTCCCGTCGGCCCCGATGGCATAGCCGCCGGCCGCGAGATAGCTGGCGCCAAGGGCGTCACGCCCCGACCAGTCGCCATCCAGCACCTGCGCGGACACCCCCGCGCCATAGGTGCCCGGCGCGCCGGAGAAAATACGGTCGAGCGGCTCGCCGCGCCGCCGCGCGGCCGCGAGCGGGTTGAAGTCGTCCTCCTCGTCGAGCGCCGCAATCGCCTTGACCGCCTGGTCGAACAGGGTGATCTGCTGGGCGAAGGCATCCCGGAAAAGGCCGGAAATACGCAAGGTCACATCGATGCGCGGCCGGTCCATGCGCGGCCCGGGCACGATCTCGACGCCAGTGACACGGTTCGAGGCATGGTCCCAGCGCGGGCGTGCGCCCATCAGCACCAGTGCCTCGGCAAGGTCGTCGCCACCGGTGCGCAGCGTCATCGAGGCCCAGAGGTCCATGACGAGCGCGCGCGGCCAGTCGCCATGATCCTGTAGATAGCGTCGCAGCACTTCCGCTGCCGCCCGCTCCCCGATGGCAAGCGCCGTGCGTGTCGGGATGGCGCGCGGGTCGAGCCCGGTGAGATTGCGGCCGGTCGGCAGCACGTCGAGCCGGCCGCGCGTCGGCGCTCCCGCCGGTCCCGGCGGTACGAAGCGCCCGTCGAGCGCCGCCAGCAGCGCGGCTTTTTCCGCTTGTGGAGAAGCCGCGATACGCAGGCGCGTTTCCGCTGCGGCGCCTCCCATCAAGACCGCCATCGCCTCGCCGGAGGCGGGTGTGGGCGCCTCGCCGAGCACATGCAGCCCGTCGCGTATGGCGAACTCCTTGAGGTCGCACAGCCAGGCATCGAGCGCGGTGATCAGCGTGTCGTCATCGCTCGCCTCGGCGCCGCATTCGGCGGCAAGGCCCGTCTCGCGCGCCTTGTCGACGATGGCGGATTTCAGGAGCCGTTGGCGCTTGCTATCAAGGCCGTCGGCGGCCGCGTATTCATCAACCAGCGCCTCGAGCTCGGCCGACGCGCCATGGAGCCCCGCCTCGCTGATCGGCGGCGTGAGATGGCCGATGGTCACCGCCCCTATCCGCCGGCGCGCCACCGCCGCCTCGCCGGGATTATTGACGATGAAGGGATAGATCACCGGCAGCGCGCCCGTCAGCACCTGCGGCGCGCAGGCGGGCGACAGCGCGGCGGTCTTGCCCGGCAGCCATTCGAGCGTGCCATGGGTGCCGAGATGGACGATGGCATCGACCTCCTCGCCGCCGCCCGACCGGCCGAGCGCAAGCCAGGCATAGAAGGCGCAATAGGCGTGGCGCGGCGGCAGCGCCGGGTCATGATAGCTCGCCTTGCGGTCGGCGTCTCGCCCGCGCTCCGGCTGAAGGGCGAGCACGACATGGCCGGCCCTCAGGACAGGGAAGGAGAACGCGCCGTCCCCAACCGCCGAGTCGTCCTCCGGCTCGCCCCAGGCCGCCGTCACCGCGTCGCGGAAGGCTTGCGGTGTGGCCATAAGCCAATCCCGGTAGTGTGACAGGCTGAGCGCCGCGCGCTCCGTGCCGGCTTCCAGCCGCAGCAGGATGGCCTCGGCCGGAACGGTCTTGTCAGCCGCGTAGCCCGCTCCCGCCAGCCAGGACAGCACATTGGCGGCGCTGCGGCCGGTGTCGAGACCCACCGCATAGCCGGTGCGCCCGCCGCGCGAGGGATAGTCGGCGACGATCACCGCGATGCGCCGCGCGGCGGGCGGCGTGGCGGCGAGCCGCGCCCATCCCGCCGCGCGCTCCGCGACGAGGGCGATCTGGGCCTGATCGGGCTGATGGCGCACCACGGCGAATTCGAGCGCCGGATTGGCCGGTGCCTCGGCCTTGAAGGAAATCGCGGTCGTCGTGAGCCGCCCGTCGATCTCCGGCAGGGCGACATTCATGGCGAAATCGGCGGCTCCGAGGCCGCGCGGGCTCTCGTCCCAGGCCGCCCGCGGTGCCCCGGCGAGGATCACCTGCAGCACAGGGCAGTCGGCGCGATCGAGCACGCTGCCGCCCTCGTTCCGCTGCGCCGAGAAGGCCGTCGTGTTCAAGATCACCGCCGGCCTGTGACGCGCGATCGCCGCCTCGACGATCGCGATCGCCTCGGGATCCTTCAGGCTGGAGACGAAGAGTGCGACGGGGGTGAGGCCCCGTTCCACGAGGGCCGCCGCCAGCGCCGTGATCGGTGCGGTATCGCCCGCGAGATAGACCGAGCGGTAGAACAGGATGAGCGCTGTTGCGCCGCTCTCCGCGAAAGGCTCCGCGATCCCTCCCCTCCAGGGGAGGGTGGCCTTGCCTCCGGCAAGGTCGGGTGGGGTCAGCGTGCGTCTGTCTGCGTGGAAATGGTGGAGGCCGGGGCCCCACCCGGCGCCTGCGGCGCCACCCTCCCCTGGAGGGGAGGGATCGGCGGCGGCGCTTCCAGTGCCCTCACCCGGGCCTTGCGCTCCGGCCTCTTCTTCACTGGCCCCTGGCCGGGCAAGACTGGCTCCACTCCCTCTCCCCGGCGGGGAGAGGGCTGAGGTGAGGGGGAGCAACGTCGGAGAAGCGTAAGCCCCCCCCTCACCCGGACGCTGCGCGTCCGACCTCTCCCCGCCGGGGAGAGGTGAAACGGGCGCTTTCAGGGGAAAGTCCCCCGCTGCCGGTACGGGGCGCGCGGGTACGATAGGAAGGCTTGCGCCGAGCGCATTAGCCATCAGCGTAAGCGCCGCGCCGAGATTGTCCACGCCGCCGGCGCGGAAATAGCCGTCCAGCGCGTCGTAGAAGTCGCCGTCGGCGCGCGACAGGGCGGCGAGGCGCTCGTCGGGCCGGTCGTCGCCGGCGAGGGCCACGAGGATGGCCCCGCGCCTGATGCAACTCGCGGCAATCTCGTTGAGGCCGTAGTCGAGATAATCGAGCCCGCCGAGGCAGCGCATCACGACGATCCGCGCCTTATCGATGACCTCCTCCACATAGAGATCGACCGACAGCGGGTGCCTGAGGCGCTGGAGATTGGCGAGCCGGAGTGTCGGAAGGGATTTGCCGGCGCGCTCATGGGCCGTGGCGAGCGCGGCGAGGTCCGTGTCGGTGAAGGAGAGGATCACCATCTCCGCCGGCGTCTGGCCGAGGTCGACCGGCGTTTCCGCCTGGTCGAGCCCGACAGCCGTAACCGGCAGGAGATGCATCGCCCCCTCCCCTCAGCCGAGGATGGCAGCCGTCACGGCCTCGCGGTCGAAGCCCTTCTGGCCGATGACCACGAGCCGGCCGCCCCGCGCCTCGGTGGCCGCGAAGGGGCGCTCGAACTGCTGCTGGAAGCGGGCGCCGACGCCCTGCACGAGAAGCCGCAGCGGCTTGCCGGCGATGGCGAGAAAGCCCTTGATTCGCAGGATGTCATGGGCTTCGGCGGCCGCCCTGAGCCGCGCGATCATCGCCTCCGCGTCCCCCTGCTCGGGGATTTCGACGACGAACGAGTCGAAATCGTCGTGATCGTGCTCCCCTTCCGCATCGTGATGGGAAGGACGCGCGTCGAGGTCGCTTTCCGCCGCCGCGCCGAGGCCGAGCAGAACCTTGGGATCGACCACGCCCTCGCGGGTGGTGACGACCTTCACGGCGCGCGGCACGGTTTCCGCGATCTCGGCGCGCACCCGGGCCTCGTCATCGCCCGTGAGAAGGTCGGCCTTGTTGAGGATGACGAGATCGGCCGAGAGCAACTGGTCCTCGAAGACCTCCTCGAGGGGATTGTCGTGCTCGAGCGAGGGATCGGCCGCGCGCTGGCGGGCGAGCGCCTCGAGATCGTCGGCAAAGCGCCCGGCGGCGGTCGCCGCGCCATCGACAACGGTGATGACGCCATCGACGGTGACGCGCGAGGCGATCGCCGGCCAGTTGAAGGCCTTGACCAGAGGCTTCGGCAGGGCGAGCCCCGAGGTCTCGATGAGGATGTGCTCCGGCGGTTCCGCCTTGGCCAGCAGGCCCTCCAGCGCCGGGATGAAATCATCCGCAACCGTGCAGCAGAGGCACCCGTTGGCGAGCTCGACGATATTGTCCTCCGGGCAGGCCTCGACGCCGCAGCCCTTCAGGATCTCGCCGTCGATGCCGACATCGCCGAACTCGTTGACGATGACGGCGAGCCGGCGCCCGTCCGCGTTGGTGAGCACGTGGCGCAGGAGGCTCGTCTTGCCGGCGCCGAGGAAGCCGGTGACGATGGTGCAGGGAACCTTGGCCGTGGCCGCCACAGGAGAGGTCATGAGGTCGTTTCCATCTTGCAGACGAGCGGCGGAACACGCGCGACCACACCCTTACGGATCGGCAGCGGGCGCTCACGCCAGGGAATGATACCGTCCGCCGCCACCGCATACTGGCGGGCGGCGAGCACGAGATCGTCGAGATGCGTGTCGGCGTCGAGATCGCCGATCACATAGGTCCATTTGCCGGGGGCGGCGAAGGCCACCGTACAGGGCCTGCGGCAGACCGAGAGACACTCCACGGGCGTGACTGTGACATCGGCATCGGCGGCGAGCCGCTCAGCCAGTGTCTGCACGAGCTCACGCCCCGGCTCGTCATAAGGTCCTTCCGTCGCGCCACCCTGCCGTCGCCGGCAGGTCACGCAGACCATCAGCGTGGTTGGCGCGACGGTTTGAGGTGCGTTCATGCCGCGCGCCGGGCGAGGCGCGGCCAGAAGAAACCGACGGCGACCGCGACCGCGGCCCACAAAGCCGCGTGCACGACGAGCGAGGCCGCGGCGAAATGGCCGGCAAGCTCGGCGGGCGCGCCGCTGGCATAGGCCTCCGGATGCGGCGCGCCAACGACATGTGGCGCGATGAGCAGGAGGATGCCGATGATCTTCGCCCAGACAGCCGGTGTGCGGATGAGGAGCCACAGCGCGACTGCCGTCGCGACGGCGGTGGACACCCACCAGATCTGCCGCGCGACGAGCGGCCCGGCCGCGCTCCCCGGCAGCTCGGGAGCGAGCCCCAGGGCTGGCGCGAGACCGGTTGCGACGAAGGCCGCCGCCGCGAAGGCGAGCGCGCTCCGGACATCGATCGTCTCGCCCGCCACCAGGAGAGCCGCCATCAGGATCAAGGCAAAACCGATCGCTGTGACGATGGTGGTAAGCCCGGTGAAGGCCGATCGCTCCAAGCCATCGGCGGGGCTCCAGCCCTCGGCGTGGTCGCCGCCTTCGCCTGTCGGCGCATGCGCCTTGACGACGTTATGTGCCAGCATGACGCCCGATGTCTGAACCATGTGGGCGCCGAACAGGCCGGCGGACATGCCGCCAAGCGCGGCGGTGCCCTCGGGTTTCTCGAATTTTTCGCCGGCCAGGATCAGCGGAGTCGTGGTGAAATGCTGCAGGACCGCGATCGCAAGTCCCGCAACAAGGCCGGCCACCAGGGCAACGGCCAGCACACGATTGAACATGCCGCGATCAGTGGCAGGGAAAGCTCAGCGCGTGGCGCGTGTCATGGGCCGCGTTGTGGACGGCCTCGGGATGCGCGAAACCCGTCACGAACACCAGGGCAACGCCCATGGCAAAGGCAACAAGGGCAACTTTCAATACCTCAGCGCGAGAACCCAATCCCGCAACAGCAACATTCGACACCGCGACCTCCTTCACTGCCCCACCGGCAGTTCCATGGCTTCCATCGCGAAGGCAGGTCTCCTGGCTTGCGGATCATCGGAGCGAACCGCCTTCCCAGACCCCCGCCGGAAGGACGGCAGATCCAGTGGCTGTCGTGGTTCGCGCCTCAACCGCTCACAGTTGCGGGGGCAGCTCCGGCCTTGGGGTGACACACCCCGCACCGGCATTCCCTTTTGACCTCTGACGAGGACCATCGCTTGCCGAAGCTAGACGCCTACTCCCGCCAAAAGTCAACGCGCCAACCTTATTCGACGAGCTTGTCGCGGTGGAGCAGTGTCGGAAATAGCCGGGTCCACGCCAAGGCGATGGCAATGGTTCCAAGGCCGCCCAGCGCGACGGCCGGCGCCGCGCCGATGAAGGCCGCCAGCGTGCCGGACTCGAATTCACCGAGCTGGTTCGAGGCGCCGATGAACACCGTGTTCACGGCAGCCACCCGGCCGCGCATGGTATCCGGCGTATCGGCCTGGACGAGCGTCTGGCGAACGAACACGCTGATCATGTCCGAGGCGCCGAGGACGACCAGCGCGCCAAGCGACAGGTAGAAGTTCGTCGACAGGCCGAAGACGATGGTCGCCAGCCCGAACAGGATGACGGCGCCGAACATGCGCTTGCCGGCGTTGCGCGCGATCGGGTGATGCGCCAGCACCAGGGCCATCGCCGCCGCTCCCACCGCCGGGGCGCTGCGTAGAAGCCCCAGGCCCGCCGGGCCGATATGCAGGATGTCGCTGGCATAGATGGGCAGGAGCGCGGTCGCGCCGCCAAGCAGCACGCCGAAGAGATCGAGCGTGATGGCGCCGAAGAGCACAGGCTTGCCGCGGATGAAGGTCAATCCTGCGATGAGCGTCGACCAGTTGACCTTCGATGCCGGAACCTTCTCCGCACGCAGGCGGATCAGCGTCACCGCGACCGCCGCCACGAGGAAGAGCAGGGCCGCGCCCCCAAAAGCGACATGGGCGCCCGCGATATACAGGAGGCCACCGATCGCCGGACCGGCGATGACAGCGACCTGCCCGATCGATGAACTCCAGGCTATGGCTTGGCCGAAGAGGTGCCGAGGCACGAGATTCGGCACGAAGGCCTGGCTTGCCGGCTGGTAGAAGGCCCGCGCCACGCCCATCAGCACGACGAGCGCATAGAGCGGCCAAACCTCGGGCGGCTGCCAGATGGCGAAGAGGGCGAGACCGACACAGATGAGCGTGTTCAAAGCGAAACAGGCCATCATGATGAGCCGGCGGTCCACCCGATCGGCCACATGGCCGGTCACCAGCACGAGACTGATGACGGGCAGGAACGCCGCGAGGCCGACCAGCCCGAGCGCAAGTGCACTGCCTGTCAGGTCATAGACCAGCCAGCCAACGGCGATATCGGTGATCTGTTGGGAGATCGACGCGCAGAAGCGCGCGCTGAGGAAAAGAGAGAAATCCCTCTCCCGGAAGATGCGCCAACTGGAGGACGCCATGGACGGTGTGCGGCTCCCCTCAGGCTGGCGTGCCGGTGATGCGATCGATCTCGGCCAGGTCCTCCGCCGTGAGACGCCAGCCGGCGGCCTCGATATTGGCCTCCACCTGTTCCGGCTTGGTGGCGCCGGCGATCACGCTCGCGACGAGTGGCCGCGCTGCCAGCCAGCTGAAAGCGAGCTCGAGCAGGCTATGGCCGCGCGCCTCGGCGAAGCCGCGCAGGCCCTCGACGACGTCCCAGTTCCGATCGTTGAAATAGCGATCGGCATAGCGCTGCTCGGCGAAGCGCGTGCCGGCGGGCGCGGCCTCGCCACGCTTGTACTTGCCTGTGAGCAGGCCGCTCGCCAGCGGGAAGAAAGGCAGCAGACCGAAGCCGTAGCGGGACGCGGCCGGCACCAGCTCCCGCTCGATGCCGCGCTCGACGAGGCTGTATTCGTCCTGGACGGAGGCGAAGCCGTTGATGCCGAGCTCACGCGCCGTGAAATATGCCTCGACAACCTGCCAGCCCGGCAGGTTGGAGCAGCCGATATAGCGCACCTTGCCGGCGCGGACGAGATCGTCGAGGGCGCGCAGCGTCTCCTCGATCGGCGTCAGCGGATCGGGTCGGTGCAGCTGGTAGAGGTCGATCCAGTCGGTTTTCAGGCGCTTCAGGCTCGCCTCGACGGCGGACATGATATAGCGGCGCGAGCCGCCCTTGAGGATGTCCCCATCGTCCATCGCCATGCCGAATTTGGTGGCGAGCACGATGTCCTTGCGGCGTGGACCGAGGACCTCCCCAAGCTGGCTTTCTGAACCACCTCGGTTGCCATAGATGTCTGCAGTGTCGAACAGGGTGATCCCGGCGTCGATCGCCTTGTGCACGACGCGGCGCGTCGCCTCCACATCAAGCCGGCCACCAAAATTGTTGCAGCCAAGACCAACCACCGAGACACGCAGGCCCGACCGGCCGAGATTGCGGAATTCCATGGCGTTTCCCCGAATTGCCCCGGACCTTAAGCATGCGACCTGTGACGATGCCGAGGGCCTTCGCGCCGCGATTGTGACGCAACCTGCGCCGAAGTGTTATGCAAATTGCGAATACGAGCTCAGGCGGACACGGCGCGGTGCAGCTTGCCGCTCATCATCCACATCACCGTCAGCATCACCGCCACGCCGGCGACCATGCCGGAGAGGCGGTTGACCGGGGCGAGGATGCTGTCGGGCGGGCCGCCGCCCGTCACGAGCGTGATCATGAAGGCGATGCCGATCTGCGTGCCGACATAGGCATGCTTGTGCGGGCTGAGATGCAGGCGCGACGCCAGGAAGATGCCTGACACGAGCGCGACGGCCCACCACAGGAAATCGGCGGCGTCGATCAGGATGACGATGAGGCCGAGGCAGCCGCCAAGGATGCATCCCATCATCCGCTGCGCGCCGCGCAGGCGTGAGGCCCCCAGATCCTGGCTGACCACGACGAGGCTCGTCACGATGACCTGCGGCAGGCTCGGCAGATCGAACCAGTTCCAGAGCAGCGCGATGACGACAGCCGCTATACCCGCCGACAAGCCCTGCTCCAGCGCGGCGTCGCGGGCGACAGCGACCGGCGCCGGCTGAAGGCTGATGGGGCCGCTGGCCGAGAAGCCCCAGGCAAGCACGGTCGCGACCAAGACGCCGATGGAGATCTCGTAGAAGCGCGTCCAGGCAAAGATATAGAGGTCCGTCGGATCGCTCATGCTGCTGGTGACGAGCAGCATCACGCTCGCGGCTCCGAGGATCCACGCATAGCCGAAGCGGCTGCGAAAACGGCCGTAGGTGCCGATCGCGGAGGCCAGGAACAGGACTGCCGCCTGCGCGAAAGGCAATCCTTCCATTGCCACCGCCGCGAAATAGCCGATGACGCAGCCGATCGCCGTCCCCACAAGCCGCAGCACGGCCTTCGTCACCAGCGCCGATGTGTCGACGTTGGAGACGATGAAGGCCGTAATGGTCGCCCAGAAAGGCTGTTCAAGGCCGGCTGCGATGGCGATAAGCGTCGCCATCAGACAGGCCACGGCAGTCACGAGGCTTTGGCGGGAGATCGCGTCCATCCGCCCCGCCCCCTCAGAAGATGACGAGAACGCGCGCGTCGGCACCCAGGTAGAAGCCGAGATCCGCGGGCCACGTGTCGAGCGCGATATCGACCGGGAAGCGACGCGGCAGACGCACCCAGTCGGTCGTCGGATCGACATAAGGCAGCGTGAGCGGCGCGGTCGGCGAGCGCGCCACGCCGGGCGCCACGCTCGTCACCCGGCCGGCATGCACGACCCAGGGCTGGGAGCCAAGCGTCAGCCACACCCGCTGCCCCGGCCGCAGACGCGCCAGATGCCGCTCCGACAGGTTCGCCACCACCCGCCGCCTGTTGTCGGTGACGAGGGTCAGCACCTGGTTGCCAACCTGCAGATAATCCCCTACGCGCGCCGTGAAGGGCGCGACGCGGCCTGCATCCGGCGCGATCACCGCCGTCTTGCCGAGCTGGTAGCGCGCGCGATTGAGCGTCGCCTGCGCCTGCTGAACGCTTGCGGCATTCACGGCAATGGTCTGTCGGGCCACATCCACATCGGCGGCCGAGGCTGCCGCGCGCGCCGTCGCCGTCGCAAGGTCGCGCGTCGCGTCATCGATGGCCTGGCCGGAGGCGAACTCGGAGCGCGCGAGGCTGCTGACCCGATTATAGGTCTGCCGCGCCGCCGTCTCGCTCGCCTGGGCAGAGACGAGGTCCGCCTGGGACGCGGTCAAACGGTCCCGCGAGAGAGCGAGTGTCGCCTCGGCATTGGCAAGCGCCGCCGTACTCTCGTCCACGGCGAGCTGATACGGCGTTGGGTCGATCGTGAAAAGCGGGGCGCCCTTGGCAACGACCTGGTTTTCATGCACGTCGAGCCGGGCGATCGGCCCCTCGATTTCCGCCGAAAGGGTCACGGTGTCGCTGTTGACATAAGCATCGCCGGTATAGGCGAAGAAGACGACCGATAGCTCATAGAGCAGAAACAGGGCGAGACAGCCGCCCAGCACCGTCGATGCCGGCCTCTTCATCAACCAATCGATCATCGGTGAACCTGCTCAAGATCCGCAGTTTCGCTTATGTCATCGCGTCGTTCGGTAAGCAATGGATTGGCAACACGTGCAGCATCCGATCACGGCGGCGATGCGATGAGGCCACAGTCCTCCCCGGAACGCCGTGCTTCGCGACCTCAGGGATGACCGGCGGGTTCCAAACGCGTCTCGCGGCTCAGCGCACCAGGATGGCGCGAAAATCGTTGACGTTTGTGAGGGTCGGACCCGTCACGACGAGCCTGTCGAGGGCCGAGAAGGCGGAATAGGCGTCGTTATTAGCCAGATGCGCGACGAGATCGATTCCCCGAGCCTTTGCCTGCGCGATCAGATCGCCGTCGACGATGGCGCCTGCATTGTCCTCCGAGCCGTCGATGCCGTCGGTATCGCAGGCGATCGCGGAGATCCCGGGCACCGATTGGGAGGCCAGCGCGAAGGCCAGCAGAAACTCCGCGTTGCGCCCGCCCCGCCCCTTGCCGCGCACGGTCACCGTGGTCTCGCCCCCAGACAGCAGCACACAGGGGCGCTTTGCCGGCTCATCATGCTCGGCGACCGAGCGGCCGATGCCGGCGAGCACCGTCGCCACCTCGCGCGCCTCACCCTCCAGCGCGTCACCGAGGATGAGCGGCGTCAGGCCGAATTCCCTGGCCTTCGCTGCCGCGGCCTCGAGCGCCATATGCGGCGTCGCCAGCATATGCATGGGCGCCGGCGCCGGCACGTCCTTGATCACATTGGCGCGGATGGCCGCCTCGATGGCTGCTGGAACGGCGATCTCATACCGCTTCAGGATGGCGAGCGCGGCCTCCGCATCCGAGGCTTCCGGCACGGTGGGGCCGGAACCGATGCTGCGCGGCTCATCGCCCGGCACGTCGGAGATGAGATAGGTGACGAGCCGGGCGGGCGCGGCGGCAGCGGCCAGCCGCCCCCCCTTGATGGCGGAGAGCGCCTTGCGCACCTGGTTCATCGCGCCGATGGGCGCGCCTGATTTCAGCAAGGCCTTGTTGACCGCCTGCTTGTCGGCCAGTGTCACGCCGTCCGCCGGAAGGGTCAGCAAGGCCGAGGCGCCGCCCGACATAAGGCAGACCACGAGGTCGTCAGGGCCAGCGGACTGCGCCAATGCCAGGATGCGGGCCGCAGCCGCCATCCCCGCCTCGTCCGGCACCGGGTGAGCGGCCTCTACAACCTCGATCGCGCGCGTCGCCATGCCGTGGCCATAGCGCGTGACGACAAGTCCCTCGCAAGCGCCCGGCCATTCCGCCTCGAAGGCAGCCGCCATCCGCGCGGCCCCCTTGCCGGCGCCAATGACGATGGTACGTCCCTTGGGCGGCTCGGGCAGACGTCCTGCGAATTTGCCGTCGGGGTAGGCCGCCGCGAGCGCGGCATCGAACAACGCCCTCAAGATCGCCTTGTCGTCCAAAGTACCCTCCACCCTATCCGTTCCGTCGATCCGCCGACCTTTTCGCCACATGGACCGCAACTGCCGTGGCAGGGCAAGCCTTTTTGCGCTGACCGGGGCACGCCGGATGCACGGCTGGGCTGGTCGCCGCGCTTAATATTTTAAGCAAGCGCCGCATAGGGCGCCGGCCACCTCACAGATAAGGCGGGGTGCAGGCGCTCACGACTTCGCAAGGCTCCTTGCCGATATTGCGGAAGCGATGGGGAATGCGGCTGTCGAACAGATAAGCCTCGCCAGCCTTCAGACGCCGGACCTGATCGCCAACGGTCAGCTCGATCTCGCCGGAGATGACCACGCCGCCTTCGCGCGAGGGATGCTCCAGCATCGTCGGGCCGGTGTCGGCGCCCGGCTCGTAGCGCTCGTGCAGGATCTGCAGGTCATGGGCGCGGGCGTCGCCCACCTGGCGGAAAGCCATGCGCCCGGCCGCGCCACGCCCACGCGGGACGACGCGGGAGGTCAGATCGGTCAGTTCGGTCGCCGCGAAGAAGATCTTGTCGTTGGTTGCCTGGTCCTCATTGAAGAACTCCGACATCGTCGTCGGAATGCCGCCGAGAATCTTGCGCAGCGAAGCCACGGACGGGCTGTTGCGGTTGCGCTCGATCATCGAGATCAACCCATGCGTCACACCCGCGCGTTCCGCGAGATCGCGCTGCGACAGTCCCGCCGCGGCCCTCAACTCGCGCAGCCGCGCACCGACGTCAAACTCCATCCATCCAGCTCCGACATGTTGCGGACTATTTTATCCATATTGCTTAAAATTCTGGGCAAGACTATCGTCCGCCGCATTGGCAGGCCGACTTTCGCGCAGGGACGCGGGTGGCGCATTTTCTGGGAGACGATGGCGATGAATGCAACAGCTCAGTTGGCGGACCGGCACAAGAGCGCCGTGGCACGCGGCGTGGCCACCAAGTCGATCTATGTGGCGCGCGCTCAGAATGCCGAGCTGTGGGACGTCGATGGCAAGCGCTATATCGATTTCGCCGCCGGCATCGCGGTGGTGAACACCGGCCACTGCCACCCCAAGGTCATCGCCGCCGTCACCGAACAGGCGCAGGCGTTCACCCACACCTGCTTCCACGTGGCGCCCTATGAGAGCTACGTCAGCCTCGCCGAGCGGCTCAATGGGCTGACGCCAGGGGATTTCGCGAAGAAGACGATGCTGGTCACCACCGGCGCCGAAGCTGTCGAGAATGCCGTCAAGATCGCCCGCAACGCCACCGGCCGCCCGGCCGTCATCGCCTTCGGCGGCGCCTTCCACGGCCGCACGCTGCTCGGCATGGCGCTCACCGGCAAGGTCGTGCCCTACAAGAAGGGCTTCGGCCCCTTCCCGGCCGACGTGTTCCACGCGCCCTTCCCGAAGACCTATCACGGCATCGACACGGCGCAGGCCATCGCTGGGCTGAAGAGCCTGTTCCTGACCGATGTCGACCCAGCGCGGGTCGCCGCCATCATCGTCGAGCCGGTGCAAGGCGAAGGCGGCTTCTATGTCGCGCCCTTCGATTTCCTGCGCGAGGTTCGCAAGGTCTGCGACGAGCACGGCATCCTCATGATCATCGACGAGATCCAGACCGGCATCGCCCGCACGGGCAAGCTGTTCGCGGCCGAGCACGCTGGCGTCGCGGCTGACATCGTGACCATGGCCAAGGGGCTCGCCGGCGGCTTCCCGCTGTCGGCCGTCACCGGGCGGGCGGAGATCATGGACGCGGCAGCGCCCGGAGGTCTCGGCGGCACCTATGGCGGCAGCCCCATCGGCGTGGCGGCCGCCCATGCGGTGCTCGACGTGGTCGAGGAAGAGAACCTGACCGGCCGCGCAGCCGAGATCGGGGAGATCATGCGCGACCATCTGACCGCGATGGCGAAGCGCAATGAATTCGCCTGCATCGGCGACGTGCGCGGTCTCGGCGCCATGACGGCCTTCGAGCTTGTGAAGGACCGTGCGACGCGTGCGCCTGACGCGGCCTTGACGAGCGCGCTCATCGCCCGGGCGGAGGACAAGGGCCTCATTCTCCTGTCCTGCGGGCCGGATGCCAATGTCGTGCGCTTGCTTGCACCGCTCACCACGCCCGTGGCACAGGTAAAGGAAGGTCTCGCCATCCTCGAGGCCGCCCTCACCGAACTCGTGACCGAGAGCCAGAACTGATGAATGGTGCCGATCTTCTCTGCGACACGCTGCTGGCCCACGACGTCGACGTCTGCTTCGCCAATCCCGGGACGTCCGAGATGCATTTCGTGGCGGCGCTCGATGCCAAGCCGCGCATGCGTTGCGTGCTGGGCCTGTTCGAAGGTGTCGTGACGGCCGCCGCCGATGGTTATGCGCGCATGGCGGACAAGCCGGCGGCGACGCTTCTGCATACCGGACCTGGTCTCGCGAACAGCCTCGCCAACATGCACAACGCCCGACGCGCGAAGACGCCGATGATCAATGTCGTCGGCGACCATGCGAGCTACCATCTGCAGCACGACGCGCCGCTGACCAGCGATATCGAGAGTCTGGCAAAGCCCATGTCCAACTGGGTGCGCCGGATCATCAATGCGGAGACGATCGACGAGGATGCGGCGGCAGCTTGGCGGGCCGCCGTCTCGCTGCCGGGTGTAACCACGCTCATCCTGCCTGGTGACATGGCCTGGGGCGCGGTGACACCGCGTTCCATCAAGCGCTCCGAGCGCCCGAAGCCCCCGGGGATCGACGAGAAGACGGTGAAGGCGGCCGCCGCCGCGCTTCGCTCCGGCAAGCGCGTCGCCCTGCTCCTCGGCGGGCGCGCCCTGCGCGTGGAGCCGCTCAGCGTGGCTGACGCGATCGCGCAGACGGCGAACGCACGCGTGATGGCGCCGACATCAAACGCGCGGGCCGAGCGCGGCCGGGGTCGCGTGGCCTACGAGCGCGTGCCTTATGTGGTCGATGTGGCTGTGGAGGCGCTCAAGGACGTCGATGTGATGATCATGGTCGGCGCAACCGTGCCGGTCGCCTTCTTCGCTTATCCCGGCAAGCCGGGCCGCGTGGTGCGCAACGACTGCGAACTGATCACGCTCGCGGCGGCGGGACAGGACCTCACCGCCGCGCTGGAATGGCTGGCCGACGAAGTGGGCGCGCCGCGCAAGGTCCAGCTGCGTCCCGCGCCCGACGCCGAGGCCCTGACCGCGGCGGTGCCTTCCGGCCCGCTGACGGCTGATGCCATCGCACGCGTCGTCATGCAGCGTGTTCCGGAAAACGCGATCCTCTGCGACGAGGCCGTCACGTCGGGCGCCTTCCATAACTACGCGCATCTTGCCGCCCCCCACGACATGCTGGCGCTGACGGGCGGCTCCATCGGCATCGGCCTGCCGCTTGCCACCGGCGCGGCCGTCGCCTGCCCCGACCGCAAGGTCATTGGCCTGCAGGCCGATGGCAGTGGCATGTATACCGTCCAGGCCTTGTGGACGCAGGCACGCGAGCAGCTCGACGTCATCTCGATCATCTACTCGAACCGCGCCTATGCGATCCTGCAAGGCGAGATGCGCAATGTCGGCGTCAAGGAATTCGGCCGTAATGCCGAACGCATGCTCGGCTTCGATGATCCGGCGCTCGATTGGGTCAGCATAGCCAAGGGTATGGGTGTCGAGGGCGTCCGCGTCACGACAACCGATGAACTGGCGACAGTTTTCGAGGCCGCCCTCAAGCGGCGCGGCCCCTTCCTCATCGAAGCGGTCATGCCGTAAGTCGACCAACTCGCGTTGCGCCCTACAGTCGTTCGAATGGCAGAAGGCGCGACGCATGTCTCCCTCTCCCCCGGGCAGAGGATTGGAGTGAGGGGAAGCCCACTACGACGACAGACCGCAAACCCTCACCCTGTCCCTCTCCCACCGGGAGAGGGAACGCCAGCGATCACTCCACGATCCCGACGACAGCGACGTTGAGCGTGCCGCCTGGCGCGACAGGCCCCCCTCTCCCGTCGGGAGAGGGTTGCGGGCTGCCCCTCACCTGCAACTGCGGTGCGACCTCTAAGCCCGGAAGAGCTGAACGATCGTCAACGCGTCCGGTCTTTCGATCGGGCGCGATTTTTTGTATCCCTCCCTCGTCTGCCCTATGCTATTGTTTTAAACTTAAAGCATTGACGTGATCCCATAGAACCGCGTCGAAAAGCGTCGATCCAGAGAACGAGGGGAACGAGCCATGAAGGCCATTATCGTCGGCGGGGGTATTGGCGGCCTGACCACGGCCTTGATGCTGCATGCCCGCGGCCTTGAGTGTGAAATCTACGAGCAGGCGGCGAGCATCCAGGAGCTCGGTGTCGGCATCAATGTCCTGCCCCACGCCATTCGTGAATTGGCGGCGCTTGGCCTCCTCGACCGTCTGGATGCCGTGGCGATCCGCACCCATGAGCTCTTTTACCTCAACCGGCAGGGCCAGGAAGTGTGGCACGAGCCACGCGGGCTCGACGCCGGCCACGACGTGCCGCAGTTTTCCATCCACCGCGGCCGGCTGCAGTCGGTCATCCTCGATGCCGTGATCGAGCGCCTTGGCGCGGACAAGGTGCATACAGGCCGTCGGCTCGCATCCTTCACCCAGGATGAAGGCGGTGTCAGTGCTGAATTCACCGACCATGCCGGCACGCCCGTCGAAACCGCACGCGGGGAGATCCTTGTCGGCGCGGACGGCATTCATTCCGTCGTGCGCCGGACGCTGTTTCCCGACGAGGGCGGGCCGATCTGGAACGGCCTTGTTCTGTGGCGCGGCGCGCGGGACTGGCCACGCTTCCTGACCGGCCGGTCGATGATCATCGCCGGCGGTCTTGAATCCAAGATGGTGGTTTATCCCATCGCCGAGGGCTCGACACCGGACACGGTCTTCACCAACTGGGCGGTCATCGGCAAGCTCGGGGATGGCACAAGCCTGCCGGCCCGCGAGAACTGGTCGCGACCGGGCCATTGGGACGATCTGACGCCAAACACCGCCGGGATCAGTATCCCGCATGTCGACGTCCACGCGCTGATGCGTGCGACAGAGACCTTCTGGGAATATCCCCTGAGCGATCGCAACCCCCTGCCGCGCTGGTCACACGGCCGCGTCACCCTCCTCGGTGATGCCGCTCATCCTATGTATCCCGTGGGCTCGAACGGAGCATCCCAGGCGATCCTCGATGCGCGCGCGCTGGGTGATGCGTTGGTTCGCGCCGAGCATCCCATGCAGGCGCTCGCCGCCTATGACGCCGAGCGGCTGCCAAAGACGGCCGAGATCGTGCATTCCAACCGTAAAGGCGGGCCGGAAGGCGTGATCGACGCGGTGGAAAAGCTGGCGCCCGAGGGGTTCACGAACATCGAAGAGGTGCTGAGCTACGCCGAGCGCGAAGCTATTGTCCGCGGCTATGCCCAGCGCGCCGGCTTCGCGGCGGACAAAGGCAAGGCGGCCTAGCGTCCGGCTCGCGCGACAGCCCCCTCTTCCCGGCGGGGAGAGGGTGGGCGAAGGGAAACCCTCCATACGACAACGGACCGCAAACCCTCACCCTGTCCCTCTCCCAGCGGGAGAGGGAACGCCAGCGATCACTCCAGAATCTTGACGACAGCGGCACAGAGCGTGCCGCCGGGCGTGACAGGCCCCCTCTCCCCAGCGGGGAGAGGGTTGGGGTGAGGGGGAAACCCTCGATATGACAGCAAACGGTAAACCCTCACCCTGTCCCTCTTCCACACGGGAGAGGGGACGCTACCGACTATCGGCAGCGCCCAAGGGATCCTGGCAAGTGTTACCCCGCCCACAAATCTATTCGCCCACCATCTCGATGACGGCGGCATTGAGCGTGCTGCCTGGCACGGCCAGGCCATCGAAGACGTTGAAGTGGTGGGTGCCCGGCACCGCGAAGGATCGCGGTGAGAGATCGGCCCAGCCAGCCGCCATGTCGCAGGACTGGCGATGGAAAGCTTCTGGCTCACGGCCACCGACCGCGAAAGCAGCCTTGGCCGGTGTGACCCACGGCTGGCCGAGCAAGGTGAGACGCTCCGCCTCCGTGGCATCGAGCCTCAGCGCCTCATTCATGGAGGTGTTGAGGAGCGGCAGAAGCTCGAACACGCCGGAAATGGAGACGATGCCGGCGATCGGCTTCTCCGGTAATCCCCGTGCCGTCCAGTCCGTCATGAGATGGAGCGCGGCGAGATAGCCGCCGGCCGAGTGGCCGGTGACGACGATGCTGCGGCGCTCGTCGTCGTTCAGCACGTCCCCGTAGAGCTTCGCGAAAGCGCTGAGCGCCGACTCACGGATATGGGCGAGCGTCACATCCGGGCAGAGCGGATAATTCAGAAGAGCGACCGACAGGCCCTGATCGAGGAAGGCATCCGCGACCCAGCTCGTTTCAAATTTCGACAACGCGCGCCAGTAGCCGCCGTGGATGAAAACCACGGTCCCTCGCGCATGCGGCGCCCGGAAAAGGTCGAACACCTCACGAGGATGCGCGCCATAGGCGATGTCGGCCAGCGGTGGGTGCCGCTCGCGCGTGGCCTTGGAGCGCGCGATCCAGTCAGCAAGGATGTCCGGCAGTTCGGGAACCGTGACGCGCGGGTTATACTCGCGCTCGTACCAGTCTCGACCTCGCTCGTCGCAATTTTGCGCTCCCATACCTGCCGTCATGCCCTGCCCCGTTTCATGGAGTAGCCCGCCCTTCAAGGATCAGGCTGTTCCCTTGGCGGTGAAAGCCTCTTCCTCGGCCCGCACGCGCAACGCATAACGCTGCAACTTGCCGCTTGAGGTCTTCGGCAATTCGTCCACGAAGACGATCTCGCGCGGGTATTTGTAAGGCGCGATCTCGGCTTTGACATGCTCCTGCAGACGCTTGACCATGTCGGCATCGCGCGGTTCGCCCTCGCGCAGCACAACATAGGCCTTGACGATGCGACCGCGCTGCTCGCAGGGCGCCCCCACGACGCCGCATTCGACGACAGCCGCGTGAGTGAGAAGCCCCGCCTCGACTTCCGGACCGGCGATATTGTAGCCCGACGAGACGATCATGTCGTCGGAGCGCGCCTGGTACCAGAAGTAACCGTCCTCATCCATGACATAGGTGTCGCCGGTCATGTTCCAGCCGTTCTGGACGAATTTGAGCTGGCGCTCGTCGGCGAGATAACGGCAGCCGGTGGGGCCACGCACCGCGAGGCGTCCCGGGGTACCGGGCGGCACCTCGTGGCCCTCGTCGTCCACCACCTTGGCCTCGAAGCCCGGGACGGGCTTGCCGGTCGAGCCCGGACGGATCTCCTCCTCGCGCGCGCTGATGAAGATATGCAGCATCTCCGTGCCGCCGATGCCGTCGATAAGCTTGAGGCCGGTAGCGGCCAACCACGCATCGAAGGTGCTCTTCGGCAAGGCCTCGCCCGCCGAGACGCATTTGCGCAAGGTGGAGATATCGAACTGATCGAGCTTCGGGATCATGGCGCGATAGGCCGTCGGCGCCGTGAAGCAGATCGTGACCTTGAATTTCTCGATAGCCGGCAGCAGATCGTCGGGCCCGGCTTTCTCCAGCACGACGAAGGAGGCGCCGATGCGCATGGGAAAGAGCACGATACCGCCGAGCCCGAAGGTAAAGCCGAGCGGAGCCGAGCCGATGAAGCGATCGCTCTCAACCGGCCGCAGCACGTTGCGCGAGAAGCCGTCGCAGATCGCCAGCATATCCCGATGGAAATGCATGGTGCCCTTCGGCACACCGGTCGTGCCCGACGTGAAGGCGATGAGGCAGACGTCATCGGCGGCCGTATCAACGGCCGTAAACTCTGGGCTGGCCCCGGCGATCAGGCTTTCGAGTGAACCGTTCTTGCCTGATCCCCAATAGACGATGCGCTTCAGCGCGGAGGTCTGGCTCGCGGCCTTTTCCATCTCGTCGGCGAGCTTGTGATCGCACAGGGCAAGCGCGATCTTCGCCTTGTCGATGGGATAGACCAACTCCTTGGCGCGCAGGAGTGGCATGGTGGCGACGACCACGCCACCCGCTTTCAGAACGGCGAGATAAGTCGCGACCATCATCGTATTATTGGCGGAGCGCAGTAGAACGCGGCCACCGGGCACGAGGCCGAGGTCGTTGACCAGTACGTTGCAGATGCGGTTCACACGCTCGTAGAGTTCGCGATAGGTCAACGCCTCATCGAGACCGAACATGCAGGGCGCATCACCATGCCCCTCGGCGATCCAGCGATCGAGAAACGCGACACAACAGTTCAAGCGTTCGGGATATTGGAACTCGGGCCGATCGAAGATCATCTCCGGCCACGATTCACGGGCCGGCAGGTTGTCACGCGCAAAGGTGTCCACATGCGCCGTGTGTGCCATCGTCATCTCCCTCGTGTGCGGCCCCTCCCCTTATCGCGGGTCCGCACGCTCCATCCGGTCGAAGGCCGACACCCGAAAAAGGGGTGCCTCACAAGGATTTGCGCCGCCGCGCCGACCATTTTCATCGCGCGGCTCGCAAGGCCCTTGCGGCCTGTATGGAATTTATTTTAATCTTGAACTATCGTCTGGCAAGGGCTTTCATGAGGCTTTCATCCCAAAGCATTGCTCGACGAGCGATCCGTTCGGAGAGATGATAAGCTCTCCACGGCAAAGTGAGCGCCTCAAGCAGCGCACCACCCAGGGGAACAGAAGTTGGGGAGATCGAAGATATGAAAGATTGCGTAACTCGCCTTGGTCTCGGCGCAATCGCAGCAGTGACGTTGCTTGCCGGGCAGGCCTTCACTGAGGCTGCCGTGGCGGCGGACAAGGTCAAGGTCGGCGTTATCGTTTCACTCTCCGGCCCCTCCGCGGTTCTCGGGCAGCAGGCCCGTGACGGGTTCGAACTCGCCGTCAAGGAGCTTGGCGGCAAGCTTGGCGGATTGCCGGCCGAGGTGATCGTCGTCGATGACGAACTGAAGCCTGACGTCGCCGTCACCCGCGTCAAGGGCATGCTTGAGCGCGATCAGGTCGATTTCGTCGTCGGACCGATCTTCTCCAACGTTCTGATGGCGATTTCGAAGCCGGTGACGGACGCGAAGACCTTCCTGATCAGCCCGAATGCCGGCCCTTCGGTGCTCGCCGGCAAGAGCTGCAACCCGTATTTCTTCGTCACATCCTACCAGAACGATCAGGTCCACCAGATTTCGGGCAAGGTGGCGCAGGATCGCGGCTACAAGAAAGTCTATCTGCTGGCGCCGAACTACCAGGCGGGCAAGGACGCGATCGCCGGCTTCAAGCGCGACTTCAAGGGTGAGGTCGTGGCGGAGTCCTATGTCCCGCTCAACACGCTCGACTTCCAGTCGGAGCTCGCCAATATCGCCGCGTTGCAGCCGGACGCCATTTATACCTTCATGCCGGGCGGCATGGGCGTGAACCTGGTGCGGCAGTATCAGCAGGCTGGCCTCACGATCCCGGTTCTCTCCGCCTTCACGGTGGACGAATCGACGCTTCCCGCCCAGAAGGATGCGGCTGTCGGCATGTTCGCGGGCTCGAACTGGGCGCCGAACCTCGACACCCCCGAGAACAAGGCCTTCGTGGCGGCCTACGAGAAGGCCTATAACTCGGTTCCGGGAAGCTATGCCTTCCAGGCCTATGACGCGGCCAAGCTCATCGACAGCGCGGTCAAGGCCACGAAGGGTGACCTCTCCAACAAGGAGGCGCTGCGCGCCGCGCTCCTGAAGGCTGACTTCAAGTCGCTGCGTGGCAACTTCAAGTTCAGCGCCAACGGCTATCCGATCCAGGACTTCTACCTGACGAAGGTTGCCAAGCGGCCGGACGGCAAGTTCCAGACCGAGGTCGTGGAGAAGGTCTTCACGAACTATGCGGATCCCTATGCGAAGGAATGCTCGCTGACCAATTAAGGTCAGCGCTGCGGGGACAGGTCATTCCGGGATGGCGCAGGCTGAGCCCGGAATGGATGGACGCCGCTGATGCGGGACTTGCCACCAGCATATCCATGGATCGGGGAACCGCCGCCACTGATCCCTCCCCTCAAGGGGAGGGATCGACGCGTCGCGGCTGACTTGATGACACGGGACAAAAAGGGGCTCCGGAATTTCGACCTGTCCCAAGGGCAACCCTTCTGTCGGGGATTTGCTCGATGCAAGAAATCGAAGAGCAAATTTATCGACTTGGATTGTTGCATCGGATGTCGTGCAAGTCGGATTCGCTCTAGCCGGAGGCCTGGATCCCAGGCCTCACGTTTCGCCCCACTCCGGGATGACCGGATGCGGATGTCATTCCTTTTACTGCCGACCATGAGCGCCTGATGCCGCTGAGCCTGTTCCTCGTCCAGATGCTGAATGGCCTGCAGTTCGGGCTCATTCTCTTCCTCATCGCC
This sequence comes from Chelatococcus sp. HY11, assembly GCF_018398335.1. NCBI lineage: Bacteria > Pseudomonadati > Pseudomonadota > Alphaproteobacteria > Hyphomicrobiales > Chelatococcaceae > Chelatococcus > Chelatococcus sp. HY11. The sequence goes on along the minus strand of NZ_JAHBRX010000001.1, from coordinate 4,588,134 downwards.
GCGGGCCTGACGCTGGTCTTCGGCGTTATGGACTTCATCAATCTCGCCCATGGCGTCCAGTACATGGTCGGAGCCTATCTCGCCGCCATGTTCACGGCACTGACGGGCAACTTCCTGTTCGGGCTCCTGCTGGCGCTGCCGACGGCGCTCGCCTTCGGCCTTCTGCTCGAGGTGCTCGTCTTCCGCAAATTATATGACCGCGATCACCTCGATCAGGTGCTGGCGACCTTCGGCGTGATCATCACGCTGAACGAGGCGGTGAAGATCCTGTGGGGTGCTGCGCCCCTCAGCGTCCCGGTGCCGGACATCCTGTCGGGGTCGATCCCGCTGATCGGCGGGCTGCGCTACCCCGTCTACCGCATTGCCATCATCATCGCGGGCCTTGCGGTCGGCCTGTTGCTCTACCTTCTCGTCAACCGCACCAAGGTCGGCATGCTCGTGCGCGCCGGCGCCTCGAATGCGCCGATGGTGTCCGCGCTCGGCGTCAACATCCGGCTCCTCTTCACTTTCGTCTTTGGCTTCGGCGCCATGCTTGCGGGCTTCGCGGGTGCGATGGTCACCCCCATCCTCTCGGTCGAGCCGGGCATGGGCGACAACGTGCTGATCCTTGCCTTCGTCGTCATCGTCATCGGCGGCATCGGTTCGGTGCGCGGCGCCTTCCTGGCCGCGCTTCTCATCGGCGTCGTCGACACGCTCGGGCGCTTCATGGCGCCGATGCTGCTGCGCGCCATCCTTGATCCATCCACGGCAAGCCAGACCGGCCGGGCGATTGCCCCGATGCTGATCTACGTGCTGATGGCCGTGACCCTGTGCATCCGACCCGCCGGCCTTTTCCCGGCCAAACGTTGAGAGTGACGCGCGTGAAAGGCCTCCCCATGCCGAGAGATCCGCGATGACGGATGCCGCCCGTCCGGTCCAGCAAAGCGCGCCGGCAGACGCGCCGCCAAACCTGCGACGGCTCGTGATGCCGATCATCGTCTTCGCGGGCCTCGCCATCGCGCCGTGGCTCGCGCAGTTCGGCACGGAGAGCTTCCTCCTGTCGCTCCTGACGCGCGTGATGGTGTTGGGCCTCGCCGCGCTCTCGCTCGACCTCCTCATCGGCTACGCCGGGCTCGTCAGCTTCGGCCACGCCGCCTTCATCGGCATCGGCGCTTATTCGGTCGGCATACTTGCCAGCCACGGGATCAACGGCATTGGCCTGCAGGTCGTCGCCGCGCTCGCGGTCTCTGCCATTTTCGCGGCCATCACGGGCGCCATCTCGCTGCGGACCCGGGGCGTCTATTTCATCATGATCACGCTGGCCTTCGGGCAGATGCTTTTCTTCCTGGCTACATCGTTGGCGGCCTATGGCGGCGACGATGGCATGAATCTGCCGAGCCGCAGCCTGTTCTTCGGCTTTGACCCGCTCGACAACGACCGCATGCTCTACTACACGGCCTTCGCGACGCTGGGCGTGGTCTATCTCGCCTGCCGCATGCTGGTCGCCTCCCGTTTCGGACGTGTGCTGCGGGGCGCCCGGCAGAACCCGGTGCGCATGCAGGCCATCGGCTTCTCGCCCTATCGCTACCAGCTCGTGCTCTATGTCATCGCGGGCATGATCGCGGCGCTGGCCGGCGTGCTGCTCGCCAACACCAGCGAGTTCGTGAGCCCGGCGACCATGAGCTGGCAGCGCTCCGGCGACCTGATCTTCATGGTGGTGCTCGGCGGCATGGGTTCCCTGCATGGGGCGATCGCCGGCGCCATCGTCTTCCTTCTGGCGGAAGAGGTGCTCGCGGGGTTCACGGAGCATTGGCACATCATCTTCGGCCCACTCCTGATCCTCTGCGTGCTCTATATCAGGGGCGGTATCACCCCCCTCATCGAGAGGACGCGGCGGTGAACCAGGCTATGAACGGACCTCTTCTCGTCCTCGATCACCTTGCGAAGAACTATGGAGCGCTGAAGGTCACGGACGACGTGTCCTTGCATGTCGGCGCCAATGAGCTTCACGCCATCATCGGCCCGAACGGCGCCGGCAAGACGACGCTGATCCACCAGATCTCGGGCCTCGCCCGTCCCGATACGGGGCGCATCCTCTTCGCGGGCGAGGACATCACGCAGCGGACCATGGCGGAACGCACCGCGGGAGGCCTCGCCCGTTCCTTCCAGATCACCTCCATCCTGCCGGACTTCTCGGTGCTGGAGAATGTCGCGCTCGCGGTCCAGGGGCGCTCGGGGTCGAGCTTCCGTTTCTTCCGCAACGCGAGCAAGGAGGAGGAACTGAACGCCCCCGCGCGGGTCATCCTCAACCAGTTCGGCCTGCTGCCGCGCGCGGCCGTGCCGGCCGGTCTCCTCTCCTACGGTGAGAAACGGCAGCTCGAACTCGCCATCGCGCTCGCGACACGCCCCCGCCTGCTGTTGCTTGATGAACCGCTCGCCGGCACGAGCCATGAGGAATCGGCACGCATCATCGCGACGCTCAAGAGCCTCAAGGGCACGCTCGGCATCCTCCTGATCGAGCATGACATGGACGCGGTCTTCCAGCTGGCCGATCGCATTTCCGTGCTCGTCTACGGCCGCGTCATCGCCACGGGATCCGCCGATGAGGTGCGCAACAATGCGGAGGTCCGCTCGGCCTATCTCGGCGAGGAGGCCGCCTGATGCTCCGTGTGCGTGATCTCCAGGCGGCCTACGGGCCTGCCAAGGTTCTCTTCGACATCTCCTTCGAGATCGGCGCCGGCGAGGTCGTCACGCTGCTTGGCCGCAACGGCATGGGCAAGACGACGACGATCAAGACCATTATCGGCCTGTTGCCCGCGACCGGCGGCTCGGTGAGCTTCAACGACAAGCCGCTGGCGGGGCAGCCGGCCTATCGGGTCGCTCGCCAGGGCATTGGCCTCGTGCCGGAAGGCCGGCAGATCTTCCCCAATCTCACGGTGGAGGAAAACCTGGTCGCGACGGCCTCGCCCGGCCCGGACCGCAGCAAGGCGCCGCGCTGGTCGCTGCCCGATATCTACGCGCTTTTTCCACGCCTCAAGGAGCGGCGCGGCAATCTCGGCAACCAGCTCTCTGGTGGTGAGCAGCAGATGCTCGCCATCGGCCGCGCGTTGATGACGAACCCCCGCCTTCTCATGCTCGACGAGGCGACTGAGGGACTCGCGCCGCTGATCCGGGAAGAGATCTGGAACTGCCTGCGCCAGCTCAAGAACGAGCATCAGGCGATCCTCGTCGTGGACAAGAATGTCGATGCCTTGACCACTTTCGCGGATCGCCATGTGGTCATCGAAAAGGGCGCGGTTGTGTGGACCGGCACGAGCAGCGCGCTGAAATCTGATCCGAGCGTGAAGGACCGCTTTCTCCATGTGTGAGGCTGACTGAAAACGGCCCCTCCAATCCAAGAGCGTAAAAAGAGAGGTAAACCCCATGTCGATTGCAGAGACCGCAGGTATTCGCAAGGCCAATGACGGTCTGGATGGCATCACCTGGAATATCCTTGGCCAGACTTATGTGCCGAAGACACGAACAGACGACAGCTTCTCCTGGCACGCGACCTTCCCGCCCGGCACCTTCGTGCCGCCGCATATCCATCCCGACCAGGATGAATATATCTATATGCTTGAAGGCGAATTGACCTTCTGGCTGGAAGGCGTCGAGAACAAGGCCGGCCCCGGTGATCTCGCCCGCCTGCCGCGCGACAAGGCCCATGGCATCTTCAACAAGAGTGACCAGCCCGCCAAATGCCTGTTCTGGGTAAGCCCGACGCAAAAGCTGTTCGAGCTGTTCACCGCCATCCACGGCGTTCCCGACCCGGCCGAGGTCGTGCGCCGGGCGGCGCTTCACAACATTCACTTCCTTCCGCCGGAAGCCTGAGGCGACGGCGAGCGGCAGGCGGCCGCGCGGTCATTCGCTAGCGTCCCCTCTCCCGTGTGGGAGAGGGACAGGGTGAGGGGTCCGACGAGCAGCGCCAACTCCCCTCACCCCAACCCTCTCCCCGCCGGGGAGAGGGAGAACCGCTGGCGGCCTCCCCGAGTCAGATCAGGTCACCCTCCATATAGCGGCGGCACTGGCTCATTTCGGCGGCGAGAAAATCCATCAGCGCGCGCACGCGGGCGTTGTGGCGCAGGTCCGGGTGGGTGAGAAGCCACAGCTGCGCCTCGAACTGCTTGTCCGGGGGCTGCAGCCGAACCAGCGACGGGCGCGCATCGGCGATGAAACAGGGCAGATGACCGATGCCCAGACCCGCCTCGATCGCCTCGGCGAGCCCGAGCACCGTATTGACCTTGTAGCCGACATTCTCGGGCGCGATATGGGTCCGCACGAAGCGTACCACATTGAGCGAGCCGAGATTGTCACCGAGTGAGACCCAGGTCCTGTTGCACAGCGTCGCAAGATCGGCGTTGCGCTGGGTCTCCGGGTCGGGAAAGTCGCTCGCCCGGCCATAGAGCGCCCAGGCGACATTGGCGATGCGGCGTCCGACGAGATTCTCGGGTGGCTTGTCAGTCGCGCGGATGGCGACATCGGCATCCCGCTTGGACAGGTTGAGCGCCTGGTTGGTCAGCACGACGTCAAGCTGGATCGTCGGGTAGGCCTCACGAAACTGGGCGAACAGGGATGTCAGAAGATGCACCAGGAGTGAGTCGTTGGTGGTGACGCGCAGTTCACCGGCCGGCGCCAGTTCCCGCCCGACAAGCTTGCGGGTCACCGCCGTGATGTCGGCATCGACCCGTTCCGCGACGGCGACGATCTCCTCTCCCGCCGGCGTCAGCGCGTAGCCCGCCCGGTGGCGCTCGAACAGCTTGACGCCGAGCGCCTCCTCGATCTGGCCGAGACGTCTGAAAACGGTCGAATGGTTCACGCCCATCTGCGCCGCGGCGGCGGGTAACCCGCGCGCGTCCGCGATCGCCTTGACCAGACGGAAGTCGTCCCAGGCCAGATGCTTGAAAGGCTCAACCATGACGCGGCTCCCCATGCCACAACCATCGGCCGGGTTGGCCAAGGGCCCCTGAGCTTAACGGCAAACTCATATCGAGAAAAGCAGAACAGACATTGCATCAACGCAATGGAAACACCCTGGCGCTTCGAGCGATTGGCGCTATCTCTAGACACATCGAAGGCGGCCATGACCGCCCGGCACCGAGCTTCCGGATGCGTGTCCGTCGAAGCTCCCCCGAAGGAGGGTACGATCGATGGTCCAGAATGGCATTCACCACGTCACCGCTATCGCCGGTCCCGCGCGTCGCAATTTTCATTTCTACACGGAAGTCCTCGGCCTGCGTTTCGTGAAGCGCACGGTGAACTTCGATGATCCCGGCACCTACCACTTCTATTTCGGGGACGAGGCCGGATCACCCGGCACCATCCTCACCTTCTTTCCGTGGGAGCATGTGGCGCCCGGCCGCCTCGGCGTCGGCGAGACGCAGGAGACGGTGTTCCGCGTGCCGGAGGGTTCCATCGGGTACTGGACGCACCGCTTCGTCGAGAAGGGCGTGGTGCACCAGGCTCCGGAGAAACGCTTCGGTGAAACGGTGCTGGCGTTCAAGGATCCGGACGGCATGCGGCTTTCCCTCGTCGGCGTTGCGGGCATCGAAGCCGAACCCGCATGGGGCGGCAGCGACGTTCCCGCGGAGAACGCGATCCGCGGCTTTCACAGTGTCAGCCTGCTGATCAAGGACGCAGCACCAACAGGCGCGATCCTGACGGACGTTCTCGGCTTCAGCGAAGTCGGCCGTGAGGGCACGCTCATCCGCTACAAGGCGGGCGATACCGCGATCGGCGGTATCGTCGACCTGCGCGCCGCCGGCGAGTTCCTGCCGGCGCGCATGGGGGGTGGGTCGGTTCACCATGTCGCCTTCCGCGCGGCTGACGATGCCGCGCAGGAGGCGATGGTCAGGAAGCTGCGGGAGAACCACGGCATCCAGACCACGGAGCAGAAGGACCGCAATTACTTCCGGTCCGTCTATTTCCGCGAACCCGGCCATGTGCTCTTCGAGATCGCGACCGATGATCCCGGCTTCGCAGCCGACGAGCCGCTGGCCTCGCTCGGCCAGGCGCTGAAGCTTCCGTCGTTCCTGGAGCGCCGCCGCGCGGAGATCGAGGCTGTGCTTCCCGAGCTCGGCTAATCCCGGGCGAGCGAAGACAAGACACCTGTCCTGCGCCCTCGCGGCGCGGGACAGCGCTTAACCTGATTTGCAAGGAGGCCGTCATGAGCGCCGCTTTGTCGTTTATCCACCGCTTCGAACCCGCCACGCAGGCCGGCCTCGCTCCACTCCTGTTGCTGCATGGAACCGGGGGTGACGAGAACGACCTCCTGTCGCTCGGCCGTCTGCTGGCGCCCGGCGCCGCGCTCCTGTCACCGCGTGGCAAGGTATCAGAGGGTGGAGCGCCGCGCTTTTTCCGGCGTCTCGCCGAAGGGGTCTTCGACGAGGACGATGTCCGCCGCCGCGCCGACGAACTCGCGGGCTTCGTTCGCGAGGCGCGGGCGGCCTATGAGCTTGCGGCACCGATTGCGGTCGGCTTCTCCAATGGCGCGAATATCGCGGCCGCCCTCCTCTATCGCCAGCCGGATGCGCTGGCCGGCGCGGTGTTGCTGCGCGCCATGGTCCCTCTGCCGGAGGCGCCCACACAGGGCCTGGCCGGGCATCCCGTGCTCATCCTCTCTGGAGCGATGGATCCCATTGTGCCCGAAGAGAATGCCAACCGGCTCACCGCCGCCCTTGCCGAGGCCGGTGCGGCTGTGACACACCACGTGCTGCCCACCGGACACGGCCTATCCCAGGCCGATGTCAACCTCGGCAGGCAGTGGCTCGCCGAGCAGGCCTCACAAAACTAAGGCGGATCCAGCTTGGGTGGCATCATCCGATACCATCCAAGTCTCCGACTTGGTTCGTCTATTCCTGAGCGGGGCGAGCCCGCGACCATCCGACCTGCATTAGCGGAGCTTCGGCGCGTTGCGCTGGGCGATCATGAAGGCGATCTGCGCGACGATGGTGGCGCCGCCCAGTACCAGGGCGGCCGCCAGCGCGGGATGCGAGCCGACGCCGGCCAGCCCCGCGCAAAGCGCGCCCACCGACATCTGCGCGAAGCCGTAGAGTCCCGATGCCGAACCCACCACCTTCGGGTTGACGCTGACGGCCTGAGTGAGAGCCGTTGGCGCGGCAAAGCCGGCCCCGAACAGGAAGAGGAACATAAGGCCGACGACCCAGGACACGGTGAGATGTCCGCTTGCGACGACCCCAAGGAACACGAGCGCCGCCACGAGGCTCACGAGATTGCCACCGATCAAGAGCGATCGGATCGGCACGCGCATGATCAGACGGCTGACGACGATGCTGCCGATCCAGATGCCGGTGACCAGGATCGCAAGATAAATCCCCACCTCATAGGCGGAACGCCCCAGCTCGTTGATGAAGATGAAGGGGGCCGCACCGATGAACGCATACATAGACGTCGTGGCGCAGCCGCCGCCGATGGCGTAGCCGAGGAAAGCAGGCGATGTGAGAAGGCTGCGATAGTTGCGCGCCAGCGTCGTAACGGAATTGTCGCCGCCCGCCCGCCGCGTCTCCGGCAGAAGCCACACCGTGAACATGATGTTCATCACACCGAACAAGGCAAGCAGCACAAAGATGAAGCGCCAGCCAGCCGTGGACATCACCGCGCTGCCTATCAGCGGCGCGACCGCAGGCCCGGCCGTGATGAACAGATTCACGAGTGCAAGGCTTCGGACAGAATCCTGCGGGCTGGAGGTATCGCGGATGATGGCGCGGCTGAGCACCATCCCAACACAGCCACCCATGGCCTGGAACAGGCGCGCCGCGATCAGCGCATGCGCGCTCGGCGCCATCGCGGCGGCGATGCCGGCCATGATATAGAGGGATAGCCCCGCAATGAGTGTCGGCCGTCTGCCGAAACGGTCCGCGATCGGACCATAGATCAACTGCCCGACAGCAAGCCCGAGGATGTAGAGGCTGATCGTCAGCTGCATCGCACCGACGCTGGCGCTCAGATCCTGCGCCACCTGCGGCAAAGCCGGCACGAAGATGTGCATGGCGAGCGTCGCGCTGAAAGTGAGCGAGGCGAGAAGCCACAATGGTACCCTCGGACGTGGCTCTTCAACCAGGCCGCCGGCCGTAGGCTCCTTCATCGGGGCGTTCACGCGATGATCTCCTCACCGGATGGGGAAAGAACCGTCGCGATATGATCCAGAACACGCATTGTGGTGGCGAGATCGTCGGGGGCGACATCCGCCAGCGCCATCTCGCGCACTTCCCGCGCAAATACCTCCACGCGCTGCACCGTGGCATGGCCAAGCGCCGTCAGCACGATGGCCTTCGTGCGACGGTCCCTCCCCTCACGACGCTCGACCAACCCGGCACGCTGCAACGAATCGAGCAATCGGACGACGGATGAACGATCCAGCGACAAGGATGCGGCCAGATCCTTCTGGTACATGGGATGCGGCGCGCGGGCAATGCGCAGCAGCGGAAGCCAGGTCGCTTCCGTCAAATCGAAGGGTTGCAGGTGGCGATCAACAGCACGGCGCCATTGGCGCGCGGCATGGGCGAGCAGCGGCCCAAGGCGGCTGCGCTCCTGGAAGGGAAGAACAGACATGACGGTCTCGGAACTAGATGCCCTACCAATAGATGACATATCATCAATTCTGGCACAAATTCCCATGATAGAACGCTGATCTGCGCTCAAAGCATGGGCGAGACACGACTTCAAGGAGCGGCGGCCGTGGCCGCGACGGCACCGGATAAGGTCTTCGCTACTGCCAGAGCCCGAATTTCGCCCATTGCGCTTCGGGGATCATGGGCCCGATCTTATAGTCAAACGCCGTAATCGTCATGCGATCCGGGCTGGCCTCGCAGCTGAAGCTGTAGCGATACCAATGGCCGGCGCTGCGAAAAGCCCCGCCAGCGCCAGTGAGCCGATCACCGTCGCGCTCGGTGGGGCTGATGGCATCGGCGAGGGCACGGTCCGGACGATAGGCAGTTGCATCGTGACGGATGCGCGCCATCGCCTCAACATCGCAAAGCTGCGTGAAACGCTCCGCCGGATCGAGCTTCCGGAGACTGGCTTCCAGTCGCGGATCGACGGCGTAAGAGGGAGTGACCATCAGACAGAAAATGAACAAGGTCGCCGATGGCTTTAACATCGATTACAGATCCTCATTGTCAAAATCTCTGCCACCAAAATCCGTCGGGACTATTCGCCGGTGGCCGCAATGCGGCTTGGTAACAGATCCCCTGTACGCTCAAGTACAGGGTAGGCGGCGGCCGCGACTATATGCGAATTGATGAGCTTGATGTCGCGCAGAAGATCAAGATGCAGTGAGCTGGTCTCAGTGGTATCCAGGCGCCCGGTGCGGAGACGCGCAAAATGCGCGCCCGTAGCAGCGTTCTCGGCGTCACGAAAGGCTACCTTCTCCTCCGCGAGAAGCCGCGCCGCCCGCGCGTCCTCTGTCATGAAAAGCGACGCAGCCGTTCGAAGGTTGGCGATGAGCCGATCCATCAAAGCCAGCAGTTCTTCCTGCCCCTCCTTGGAAAAGGTGAGCCCTCGCTTGAGGCGCTTTGAGGCATGGGGCAGCAGGTTGCGATCGATGACATCGCCGGCCTGTTCGAGATTCATTGTAAACGCGAGAACCTCGTTCAGGCGCCGATGATCGGCGTCGCTTAATTCCTCGGGATCGATCGAGGTGAGGTAAGTCTTGATCGCGGTATTGAGGCTATCGAGAATATCATCGAGGCGCTTGGTCTCGCTGATGATCTTGCGGTCATCCTTGGCTAGGGCATCGCGCGCGCCCCGTAACATGTTCTCCAGCATGTCGGCCAGTCGCAAGGCCTCGCGGGAGGCGCTGCCCAACGCGACGATCGGCGTCTCCTTGGCGGCGTTGTCGAGATAGATCGGCTGCGCCGGATCGTTCGCCTTGGCGCGCTCGGGCAAGATCTTCTCGAGGAAACGACTGTAGGGTCCGAGAAACGGAAAGAACACAGCCGCGATGACAAGATTAAAGAAGGTGTGGAAATCAGCCACCATGCGCCCCGCATCCCCGTCGAGGCGAACCATCAAGCCTGAGATCGGATCGATCAGCGCGAGCGCGATAACGCCACCGACGATCCGGTTCAGCAGATTGCCAATGGGCAGCCGCTTGGCAGCCGGGTCGTCACTCGTCGTTCCCTCGAGCACGGGATTGACCGCGGTTCCGATATTGGCGCCGATGACGAAGGCGATGGCGGCTTCCGGCGGAATGACGCCGTTGGTCGCAAGCGACATGATCAGCAGCACGACCGCCACGCTGGAATGAAACGCCCAGGTGACGATGATACCCAGCAGCACATCGATGATCGGCAGGGTCGAAACCGCTCCGAGCAAGACCTTGAGGCCAGGCGCATTCTCAAAGGGCGCCATCAGCGTCAGCATCTGATGCAGCGCGATCAGGATGAGCCCAAGCCCGATGAAGACGCGCCCGAGATCATGCAGCCGCGTGCTGGAATCGCGGCGGAACATCACGACGCCGAACAGGATCAGGCCGGGCGCGAAGGCGGCGACGTCGAAGGACAGCACCTGCACGATCAGCGTGGTGCCGACATTGGCCCCGAGCATGACCGCAAGCGCCGGCATCAGGCGAACCAGGCCGTCCGCCGCAAAGCCGGTCACCATAAGGCCAGTCGCCGTACTGCTCTGCAGGACGGCCGTGACGCCGAGACCGGCGAGAAAGGCGGACAGTCGATTCCGCAGTGCCGAGCCGAGGAATGTCCGCAGATGGGGCCCAAAAGCGCGCTGCACTCCGGTCTGGACCATGTGGGTGCCCCAGAGCAGCAACGCGACGTAGCCGGCCAAGTTAATCAGTGCGAAAGAAATGGCCATGGAGGGACCGTGCTTTCCTCAGCGCATCTTGTTCTATTGGCATGTGGTCCAGGCGGCACTGACACCTGATGCCGATACTCCAATCGACCTCACCTGAAGGCGTCCACATCCTAAAAAACAGGAAACGGCTCGGGCAAGAGGCGATAAAGTCCAAAATCAATGCGCAAACGCTGATCTTTGGCACAAGCGGACGATGATAGCCGGCATTGCGTTGTGAGCAAGCCGGCTACGCTTTTCCGAGAACACGATGAACAGCTTACGCGCTGAAAAACGGGACCGGCGTCACACCCACCCCGTCAGCTGCTCTCACTTGAGGGCGCGGTAACGGCCATGCCAGTAGAGCAACGGGTCGACGTCGGTGCCGGCAAGCCTGACAGCGCAGACCTGACCGATCAGGATTGCATGGGTATGGCGCTCGATCGCCTCTTCGAGCTTGCAATCGATAGCGACCAACGCTCCCTCCAGTAGGGGAGCGCCGGTGGCGGCGGTGATCCAGGTGGCCCCGGCGAACCGATCCTGGCCTTTCGTGCCATGACGCCCGGCGAACCGATCCGCGATCTCCTCCTGGCCCTCGGCAAGGATATTGACGCCGAAGGCCTGGTATTTCCTCATTGTCGGCCAGGATGAGGCGTTTTTGTTGATGAAGGCGGTAACGCGCGGCGGTTCCATGGAAAAGGAGGACACGGACGTGGCGGTAAAGCCGTTGCGGTCGTCGCCCTCACCAACCGTCAGCACGGAGACCGCACCGGCCAATGTGCGCATGGCAGAGCGAAACTCAGCCGTGATCTCTGCCATGTCAGTTACATCGTTCATTCCGTCGTCCTCATCGTAAACCCGACTGCAGCAACATGTTTGCGGAACACGGCAGAGTTTCCGGCATTCCAATCGGCCCGCTGCTCCTGTGCGACATTCTCAGCAAGAGAGCCACAATCACTAGCATTTATCGATCGTTGCCAGCGGCACCGGCAATCGTCAAGCTGGCAGCGGACCGCAGCCATTCTGGCAAACGCACCACTGCGAGGCTCAAAAGCAGTTCCAACGGTAGCGCGCGGCGGTCTCCCGTCCGGAATCAAAGGCGGGCAGAGAGACAGAGTATCTTCCAAACCCCGTTCTGTCGGGAATGCTCTCGTCCCTCCGGTGATCCGCCCGGCCTCGCAATCGAAAAGGCCCCCGCCGAAACCACTCGGGCATTTCAACGCACGCCCCAAAGAAAAGACCCCGGATCAACGAAGATCCGGGGTCTGAGCTATGTCCAGCTGAACAATCAGGCGGCGAGCGCTGTCTTGGGTTCCCATTCAGCGCCCCAGACCTGCACGAAATGGCCCGGAGAGACTTCGCGATATTCGCGAACTGGAGGGACGTAGTCGGCCGCGCGCACCGGACTCTTGATCTCGTCGTTCGAGACCGGATGCTTCTGGCCGCGCCGGGCCGGATCCGGGATCGGCACCGCCGCCATCAGCTTCTTCGTATAGGGGTGCTGCGCGTTGCCGAACACCGCGGCGCGAGGACCGATCTCCACGATCTCGCCGAGATACATCACCGCCACACGATGGCTGACGCGCTCCACGACCGCCATGTCATGCGAGATGAAGAGATAGGCGAGGCCCATGCTCTCCTGCAGATCGAGCATCAGGTTCACCACCTGCGCCTTGATCGAGACGTCGAGCGCCGACACCGCCTCGTCCGCGATGATCAGCTTCGGCTTCAGCGCCAAGGCTCGCGCGATGCAGATGCGCTGGCGCTGGCCGCCCGAGAACTCGTGCGGATAGCGACTCGCCATATCGGCGGTGAGGCCGACGCGGTGCAGAAGGTCCGCCGTCATCTCGCGCGCCTGCGCCCTCGAAGCGAGGCCGTGCGTCAGGATCGGCTCGGCGATGGCCGCACCCACCGTCGCGCGCGGGTTGAGGCTCGCGAAGGGATCCTGGAAGATCATCTGCATGTTGCGGCGCATCTCGCGCAGCTTCTCACGCTTCAGTTCCAGAACGTTCTGGCCGTCGACCATCACTGTGCCGGAATTCGGCTCGACGAGCCGCACGATCGAGCGGCCGGTCGTCGACTTGCCGCAACCGGATTCGCCGACAAGCGCCAGTGTCTCGCCTGATTTGACGGAGAAGGACACGTTTTCCACCGCATGCACGCGTCCCGAGACCCCGCCGAACAGCCCGGAGTGGATGTCGAAGCGGGTGATGAGGTTCTTCACCTCGAGCACCGGCCGGTCCTTCTCCTTCACCGTGTCCGGCGTTTCCACCGGCACGTCGGACTCGCCCGTCGTTTTGTCGACCACCGGGAAGCGCATCGGCCGCGCGCGGCCTTCCATCGAGCCCAGACGTGGCACGGCCGACAGCAGCGCACGGGTGTAAGGCGCCTTCGGGGCACTGAAGATCGTTGCCGTGTCGCCCGCTTCGACTGCCTCGCCCTTGTACATGACCACGGTGCGGTCGGCGATCTCGGCCACCACGCCCATGTCATGGGTGATGAAGAGCACCGACATGCCCTCCTCGTCCTGGAGTATTTTGATCAGGTCGAGGATCTGGGCCTGGATGGTGACGTCGAGCGCCGTCGTCGGTTCGTCGGCGATGAGAAGCTTCGGCTTGCAGGCGAGCGCCATGGCGATCATCACGCGCTGGCGCATGCCGCCCGAGAAACGGTGTGGATATTCATCGAAGCGGGACTTCGCCGCAGGGATGCGCACCTTCTCCAGGAGACGGATCGTCTCGGCCTTGGCCTCGCTCTGCGACATGCCGCGGTGCAGCATCAATGCTTCGGCGATCTGGTAGCCGATCGTCAGCACCGGGTTGAGCGACGTCATCGGCTCCTGGAAGATCATCGCGATGTCGTTGCCGCGAATCTTGCGCATCTCATGCTCAGGCAAAGTCAGGAGATCCCGGTCACCGAGGCGGATGGAGCCTTCCACACGACCGCTCGAGGCGGAGATAAGCCGCATGATCGACAGCGCCGTCACGCTCTTGCCAGAGCCTGATTCACCGACGATGGCCACGGTTTCGCGCGGCGCTACATCAAAGGAGATATTGCGTACAACGGGGCGAAGCTGACCCTCGACAAGGAACGATGTGGTCAAATTCGCGACGGAGATGACGGGCTTAACCCCGGCCTTGTTCACACTATCACTCACGACGTCACCCCGTTTGCGCTCAATACCTTCACGTGCCCCTCCGGCAAGCGAAACTCTTTTGATTGAAGACCTCAGCCTTGAAGCGAAGCCAGCGATTTCATGCAAGCCCGCGAGGGCTCACGCAAATGTGGCATACAATGCAGGACATTGTCACCTGCCTCGTCAAGGCTGGACGAGGCTACCCAGAGGCGGCGCGCTGGAGCATGGTGATTCACACGGAACCACCTCGTCATTCCGGGGCGCGCCATAAGGCCCGAGCCCGGAACCCATGAACACCACGGTGAATCAACGGAACGCCGGCCCGACGCGCTTTCTTGTGCGCCCTCGTGTTCATGGGTTCCGGGCTCTTCGCTGACGCGAAGACCCGGAATGACCAGCGGATTTTCTCGGAATGCGGCGCGCTAAGGCGCGGCTTCTTCCAGCTCGATCAGAGTGCCGTTGAAATCCTTGGGATGCAGGAACAGCACCGGCAGGCCATGGGCGCCGGTCTTGGGCTCCCCGCTGCCGAGCACGCGCGCGCCCGTGGCCACGAGATGGTCCCGCGCCGCCAGAATGTCATCCACCTCGTAGCAGAGATGGTGAATCCCGCCTGACGGGCTCTTGGCCAGAAAGGACGCGATCGGCGAGCTCTCGTCGAGCGGTTCCATCAATTCGATCTTGGTGTTGGGCAAGTTGACGAAGACGAGCCGCACACCGTGCGCAGGCAAGGTCTGCGCCGGCGTGACATTGGCGCCGAGACTGTCGCGATAGAGCGCCGCCGCTGCTTCGAGATCCGGCACGGCGATGGCCACGTGGTTCAAGCGTCCGATCATGGCTATCTCCTGCCTTTCGTGACAACCCGTCCGCCCGTCAGAGATAGTCTGCGGGGTCCTTCTGGCGATAGCCGAGATGGTTGCTCAGCCGGTCGAGCACCGCAAGGGCCGCATCGGTGATGGGCGTGCCCGGCGGGAAGATGGCGATGGCGCCCGCATCATAAAGGGCATCATAGTCCTGCGGCGGGATGACGCCGCCGACGACGATGAGGATGTCGGAGCGGCCGCGCCTGTCGAGCTCGGCTTTGAGCGCCGGCACCAGCGTGAGATGTCCGGCGGCGAGCGACGATACGCCGACCACATGCACATCCTGATCGATCGCCTGGTCGGCGGCCTCCTCCGGCGTCGCGAACAAGGGGCCGATCACCACGTCGAAGCCGAGATCGGCGAAGCCTGTCGCGATCACCTTCTGGCCGCGATCGTGCCCATCCTGTCCCATCTTGGCGATGAGAATGCGCGGCGGATTGCCCGCCTCATCCGTGAAGTCGCGGACGAGGCGATTGACGCGGGCGAGCCTGTCGTCATCGGCGCCAAACGCCGTCTTGTAGACGCCGGAATTGATCTTCACCTCGGCCTTATGGCGGCCCCAGGCTGTCTCCAGAGCCGAGGATATCTCGCCCACCGTCGCCTTTTCGCGCGCCGCATCCACGCCGAGCGCGAGGAGGTTGCCTTGACCCGAGCGCGCCGCCTCGGCGAGCGCCGCGAGCGCCGCCGCGACCCGGCCCGCGTCACGCTCGGCCTTCAGGCGCTCCAGTTTCTCGATCTGGCGGGCGCGGACGGCGGAATTATCCACCTTGAGCACGTCGATCGGCGGCTCGTTGTCGACACGGAAGCGGTTGACCCCGACGACGACCTGCTGGCCAGCATCGATACGCGCCTGGGTCTTGGCGGCCGCCTCCTCGATCCGCAGCTTCGGGATGCCCGCCTCGATGGCTTTCGCCATGCCGCCAAGTTTCTCGACCTCCTCGATATGCTCCCACGCCTTGGCGGCGAGATCGGCGGTCAGGCGCTCGACATAATAGGAACCACCCCAGGGATCGATGATGCGCGTCGTGCCCGATTCCTGCTGGATGAAGAGCTGGGTGTTGCGGGCAATACGCGCGGAGAAATCCGTCGGCAGCGCCAGCGCCTCGTCGAGCGCATTGGTGTGCAGCGACTGGGTATGGCCCTGGGTCGCGGCCATCGCCTCGATGCAGGTGCGCGTCACGTTGTTGAACACGTCCTGCGCCGTCAGCGACCAGCCCGAGGTCTGGCAGTGGGTGCGGAGCGCCAGCGACTTGTCGGACCGGGGATTGAAGCGCTTGACGAGCCGCGACCACAACAGCCGCCCGGCCCGCATCTTGGCGACTTCCATGAAGAAGTTCATGCCGATCGCCCAGAAGAACGACAGGCGTGGAGCAAAGCTGTCGACAGGCAGGCCCGCCGCGATCCCGGCGCGGATGTAATCGACGCCATCGGCCAGCGTATAGGCGAGTTCAAGATCCGCCGTCGCCCCGGCCTCCTGCATGTGATAGCCGGAGATCGAGATGGAATTGAACTTCGGCATATTCTGCGAGGTATAGGCGAATATGTCGGAGATAATGCGCATCGACCCGGCCGGCGGGTAGATATAGGTGTTGCGCACCATGAATTCTTTGAGAATGTCGTTCTGGATGGTGCCGGAGAGCTTGTCAGGCGACACGCCCTGCTCTTCCGCCGCGACGATATAAAGCGCCAGGATCGGCAGCACCGCGCCATTCATCGTCATCGACACGCTCATCTTGTCGAGCGGGATGCCTGAAAACAGCGTGCGCATGTCATAGATCGAATCGATCGCCACCCCGGCCATGCCGACGTCGCCGGCAACGCGCGGATGGTCGCTGTCATAGCCGCGATGGGTGGCGAGATCGAAGGCGACCGACAACCCCTTCTGCCCGGCCGCGAGATTGCGGCGGTAGAAGGCGTTGGAATCCTCGGCCGTGGAGAAGCCGGCATATTGCCGGATCGTCCAGGGCTGGTTGACATACATGGTGGGATAGGGGCCGCGCACGAAGGGCACGATCCCCGGCAGGCTGTCGACGAAATCAAGCCCTTCCCGGTCCGTCTCGCCGTAGACGGGCTTGACGGCGATATCCTCCGGCGTCTCCCAGACGTCGCCCGGCACGCGGGCATCGGGCGCCGCCGCGAAAGCCGGCTTCACCGTTGTGAAATCGGGGATCCGGCTCATTCTCCGCCCTCCGTCACGGATGACGCGTCCTGCGCGTCGAGCAGCGCCATCGTCCTGTCGAGAAAATCGACCACATCCATGCCGGCCACGAGAAAGTCGCGGACACCCGCCTCGCGCCGCGCCGTCTCACGCGTCCCGCCGGCACCGGCGAGCATTACCAGGTCGCAGCCAGCCGCCGTGAGACCGCGGGCCGCTTCCTCGGCCAATGTCTCACCCGCGATCGTTGCATCGGCCGCCAGGCTGTCATAGCGATCATCGGACGAGCAGATGCAGGCGACATGCGCTCCCGACGCACGATAGGCAGCAATGAGCGCCTCGTAGGACGCGAAGCCCTCGCTGCCCGTGGTGCGAAGCCCGCCCGTCTCGAAGACACCCCGCGCGAAACCCGCGCGCGCCGCGAAATCGGCCGGCTTGCCGAGTGTCGCGAGGAACACCGTATAGCCGCGCGCCATGGCATGGTCACGCAACCGCTCGATGGGCTCCGACACCCGGGCGGCTTTCATGGGAGGAAAGGCTGTTGCGATGACGGGCTGCAGTTCCACCGCCGGCATGAGCACGGTGACCGGCGCCTCATCGAGATTGGGAAAGGCGGTCGTGCCGGTCAGCGGCTGCTTGCGCCGCGCGATCTGCCTGGCGCGCGCCTCGCGCGCCGTGGCCACCTCCGTCTGCCACGCGCCGCTCGCGAGCATCGCGGCAAGCCCCCCTTCACCCTCGATGCGCTGGAACAGGCCCCATGTCTTGTCGCAGAGTTCGGCCGTCAAGGCCTCGAAGCCGCCCGCCCCGGCCGCCGGGTCCGCGACACGCCAGATATTGCTTTCCTCGGCGAGGATGATCTGGGTGTTGCGTGCCATGCGTCGGGCGAATTCGTCGGCAAGGCCAAGGGGCGCGGTATGCGGCAGCACGGTGATGACATCCGCCCCGCCGACAGCCGCCGAGAAGACGGCCATGGTGTTGCGCAGCATGTTGACGAAGGGATCGTGCCGCGTCGTCATCCGCCACGCCGTTTCCGTCGCCAGCTGGATGGGCTCAGGCGCCAGCCCGCAGGCGCGCTCCACCTCGGCCCAGAGACGCCGCAGCGCGCGCAGCTTGGCCACCGTGAGGAATTCGTCGGCATCGGCAACCAGCGTGAAGCTGATGGCGCGCCGCGCCTGATCCAGCGGCACGCCCGCTGCCTCCAGCGCGCGCAGATAGGCGACGGCCGAGGCAAGCACAGCCGCCAGTTCCTGCGCCTCGGTGGCGCCGGCCTCATGATGCACGCGCCCGTCAGCGCGCAGCACCGCGCCTGTGAATCCTGACGCACGCAGGGACCCGACCAAGACCGGCGCATCGGCGGCGAGCTCTGGCCACGGTTTCGGCGCCGTCCCGGTCGAGGCCATATCCCCGAGGGGGTCGATACCCCAGTCGACGGCGAGCGAGCCGGCATCAAGGCCACGCCTGGCGATGACAGCACTGAGCGCCGCCGATACCGCCTGCCCGGCAAAGGGCGGCGGCTCGACGCGCAGGCGGATCAGGTCGAGATGGACATCGTTCAGAGCGGCCGGAATCGCCGCCACTGGCAAGCCGAAACCACGCGCCGCGCGCGCGCCTTCGCAAACGAGCGTCAGCGCGTCGGCACCGCCCGTGAGATCGGCCAGCGCCAGACGGTTCGCCTCCGCGCCGTCGGGATGGTCCAGCCGCTGACAGACCGCCCAGCGCCCGGCCTCCGCCCTCAACGCCCGGGGGACGCCGCTCGCCTTGGCATAAAGCGGATCGATGCTGATGCCGTCCGCCGTACGGCCGACCAGCACACGCTCGAAATCGGCGCCCTTGAGCACCTTGTCCACCAGCGCACGCCACTGCTCCAGCCCAGGAATATTAGGCCCAGGAATATTGGGCCCAGGAATATTCGGGCCGGGAAGATCCGGATTGTGGGCCTCGGCCGAGGCGGGAGCGGGCTCGCTATGGGCGATCATGACCTTCCTCCGCGTGCCTCAGGCAAACTCAAGGATGACGGCATCGACGGCGAGGCTCTGCCCTTCCTTGGCAAGCACCTGCGCGACCGTGCCGTCCCGGTCGGCCTTCAGCACGTTTTCCATCTTCATCGCCTCGACGATGGCGAGCGTCTCGCCGGCGCGCACCTCCTGCCCGGCCGTGACCGCTATGAGCTTGACGAGGCCCGGCATCGGGCAGAGCAACTGCTTGCCGCTGTCGGCGACGACCTTCACCGGCATCAGCGCCGCGAGCTCCGCCTCGCGCGGCGTTTCCACCCGCACGTCGGCGATCGCGCCGGCATGGCCGAGCCTGACGCCGTTGGGGATGGCGATCACCTGCATGGCGAGCGGCACGCCATCGATGGCGCCGTGCCAGACCGGCTCACCGGGACGCCAGGACGAGGCGACCGAGATACGACGCCCGTCCTCGGCGACCAACGCGAGCGTGCTGTCCGCCTCGCCATCCACCGTCAGGACGAAGCGCTCATCCCCCACCCGCGCAATGCGCTGGCGCGCGAAGGTCACAGGGCGCGCCGTCGGCATCTGCCCTGATATCCGGCGCTTGCGCGTGTTCAAGACGTGGTCGATCGCCGTCGCCACCGCCGCGATTCGCAGCGCCGTCTCACCGGCGGGGATCGCATTGTTGAAGCCCTCCGGAAACTCCTCGGCGATGAAGCCCGTGGAGAGCTGCCCCTCCCGCCAACGCGGATGGTGCATCAGCGCCGACAGGAACGGGATGTTGTGCCGGATGCCCTCGATCGCGAAGGCGTCCAGGGCGGTCGCCTGCGCCGCGATGGCCGCGGCGCGGGTCGGCGCGTGGGTCACCAGCTTGGCGATCATCGGGTCGTAGTAGATCGAGATCTCGCCGCCCTCGTAGACGCCGGTGTCGTTGCGCAGTGTCACGCCATCGCTGACGCCCTCGGCGGGCGGACGATAGGTGACGAGCCGGCCCGTCGAGGGCAGGAAGTTGCGCGTCGGGTCCTCGGCATAGATGCGGCTCTCGATCGCCCAGCCATCGAGCTTCACGTCCTTCTGCGCCATCCGCAGCGGCTCGCCCGCCGCCACGCGGATCATCTCCTCGACGAGATCGACGCCGGTGACGAGTTCCGTCACCGGATGCTCAACCTGCAAGCGCGTGTTCATCTCGAGGAAGTAGAAGGAGCGATCCTGGCCGGCGACGAATTCGACCGTGCCGGCGGAATCGTAACCGACGGCTTGCGCCAGCGCGACGGCCTGCTCGCCCATGGCCCGGCGGGTCTCTTCATCGAGCAGCGGCGACGGCGCCTCCTCCAGCACCTTCTGGTTGCGGCGCTGGATGGAGCATTCACGCTCGCCGAGATAGATGACATGGCCGTGCTTGTCGCCCAGCACCTGGATTTCGACATGGCGCGGGTCGGTGATGAACTTCTCCACGAAGACGCGGTCATCGCCGAAGGACGAAGCGGCCTCGGATTTGGCGCGCGCGAAGCCCTCCGCGACCTCTTCCGCCGAATGGGCGATGCGCATGCCCTTGCCGCCACCGCCGGCAGAGGCCTTGATCATCACAGGGAAACCGATCTCCCCGGCAATCGCCACCGCATGCTCGGGGCTCTCGATCACGCCGAGATAGCCCGGCACGGTTGAAACCTTTGCGGCGGCCGCCGCCTTCTTCGATTCGATCTTGTCGCCCATCGCGGCGATCGCCGCCGGGTTGGGACCAATGAAGACGATCCCGGCGGCTGCGAGCGCCTCGGGAAAGGCTGCCCGCTCGGAGAGGAAGCCATAGCCCGGATGGACCGCCTCGGCGCCGGTCTGCTTGCAGGCCGCGATGATCTTGTCGATCACGAGATAGCTCTCGGCGGCAGGCGCCGGGCCGATGGCGACGGCCTCGTCGGCCATGGCCACATGCAGCGCATCACGGTCGGCGTCGGAATAGACCGCGACCGTCTTGATGCCCATGCGCCGCGCCGTCTTGATGATCCGGCAGGCGATCTCGCCGCGATTGGCGATCAGAATTTTCGAGAACACCGGCGCTTCCTCACAAGGGTATATTATCGTGCTTCCGCCAGGGCGTCTCCGCGCGCTTGGAGGCGAGCATGGCGAGCGCGCGAGCCACGCGCCGGCGGGTGGAATGCGGCTTGATCACCTCGTCGATATAGCCGCGCTCGGCCGCCACGAAGGGCGACATGAAGCGCTCCTCGTAGCCCTTCGTGTGAGCGGCGATGGCGTCCGGGTCACCGGCGTCCTGCCGGAAGATGATTTCCACCGCGCCCTTCGCGCCCATCACCGCGATCTGCGCCGTCGGCCAGGCATAGTTGACGTCGCCGCCGACATGCTTGGAGGCCATCACGTCATAGGCGCCGCCGAAGGCCTTGCGGGTGATCACCGTGACAAGCGGCACGGTGGCTTCCGAATAGGCATAGAGCAGCTTGGCGCCGTGCTTGATGAGCCCGCCATATTCCTGCGCCGTGCCGGGCAGGAAGCCGGGCACATCGACGAAGGTGACGATCGGGATCTCGAAGGCGTCGCAGAAGCGCACGAAGCGCGCCGCCTTGCGGGAGGCGTCGGAATCGAGCACGCCGGCCAGCACCATCGGCTGGTTCGCGACGATGCCGACCGTGCGCCCCTCGATGCGCCCGAAACCCACCACGATATTGCCGGCGAAGGCCTGCTGGACCTCGAAGAAATCCCGCTCGTCGACGACCTTGAGGATCAGTTCCTTGATGTCGTAAGGCACGTTCGGATTGTCGGGCACGAGCGTGTCGAGCGAGGTCTCGACACGGTCCGGCTCGTCGAGGCTCGGCCAGTGCGGCGCGCCCTCGGTGTTGTTGGCGGGCAGGAAATCCATGAACCTGCGGATCTGCAGCAGCGCCTCGACGTCGTTGTCGAAGGCGCCGTCGGCAACCGACGAGCGCGACGTGTGAACCTTCGCACCGCCGAGCTCCTCCGAGGTCACCGTCTCGTTGGTGACCGTCTTCACCACCTCGGGACCGGTGACGAACATGTAGGAGGTGTCGCGCACCATGAAGATGAAATCGGTCATGGCCGGCGAATAGACATCGCCACCCGCGCAGGGGCCCATGATCACCGAGATCTGCGGGATGACGCCGGAGGCCACCACGTTGCGCTTGAAGACCTCGCCATAACCGCCGAGCGCCGCCACGCCCTCCTGGATGCGGGCGCCGCCGGCATCGAACAGGCCGATGATCGGGCAGCGCATTTTCACGGCCATGTCCTGGATCTTGACGATCTTGGCGGCATGAGCCTCCGACAGGGAGCCGCCGAACACCGTGAAGTCCTTGGAAAAAAGGAAGACCTTGCGCCCGTTGATGGTGCCCCAGCCGGTGACGACGCCATCGCCGGGGATCTTCTGCTTCTCCATGCCGAAATCCGTCGAGCGGTGTTCGACGAACATGTCGAATTCCTCGAAGGATCCCTCATCGAGCAGAAGGTCGATGCGTTCGCGCGCCGTGAGCTTGCCACGGGCATGCTGCGCCGTCACCCGGCGCTCGCCTCCCCCCTGCCGCGCCTGTTCGCGCCGTTCTTCCAGTCGTTCCAATATGTCGCGCATTGTCCGCCCATGTCCGCGAAATGGGATGGGGCAAATTAGAACACAGCCGTCGATAATCCAGAAGAGATATTGTCCTGCAAAGGCTTTTCGTGCAAAATTGTAAAAATGTAAATCTGACAATTTAGCTAACCGCAAAGTCCCCAATGTCACGGAAATTGTTTGCTGGAGATGCGGTGCGCAGCCTGCGCGAGGCGCGGGGCTGGACACAGATCGAGCTCGCCAAGCGCATCGGCGTTTCACCGAGCTACATGAGCCAGATCGAAGCCAACCAGCGCAGCCTGTCCGGTACGGTCGTGGTCGAACTCGCCCGCGTGCTGCGTGTGAATGTGTCCGTCTTCTCGGATAATGACAGCGACCGGCTCGTCGGCACCCTCCGCGAACTCCTGAGCGACCCCGCCTTCGGCCCGCCGGACATCACGCTGCGCGAATTGAAGGCGCTGTCGCTGCATGCCCCGCGGGTGGGACGCGCCCTCGTCGATCTGCATGCCCTGTATCGGCGCCTCGAGGAGCGGCATCGCGCGCTCGACGAGGCACTCACGACCTCGGGCGGATCGAGCGGCACGCCGGTGCAGCAATCGGCTTTCGACGAAGTGCGCGATTACTTCCACTTCATCGGCAACTACGTCGACAGCCTCGATCACGCGGCCGAAAGACTGGTCCGGCAGTGGGGCGGTGCTCCGGGCGGCACCGCCAATGCGCTGGCGGAGCATCTGGAAACGAAGTTCAACTTCACGATCGAGCGCCAGACACCGACTGACGGCTCGCATTTCGTGAGCCGGCTCGACAAGGATCGCGGACTAATCATCCTCAATGATACGCTGCCGCGCGCGACGCAGTCCTTCGCTTTGGCCCGACATCTCGCGTTTCTGGCCTATGGCGGGGCGATCGACGAGCTCGTCGCCTCCGCGGCCTTTCACAGCCCGGACGCCGGCAAGGTCTGCGCAGCCGCGCTCGCCAATTATTTCGCCGGCGCACTTGTCATGCCTTACAGCCATATCCTCGAGGAGGCGCGCCGTGTCCGGCACGACATCGAGCGGCTGGCGACGACCTTCAGCGTCAGCATGGAGCAGGTCTGCCATCGCCTCTCCACCCTGCAGCGGCCGGGGCTTGAGGGTATCCCGACCTATTTCCTCAGGGTGGACCGCGCCGGCAATATCACAAAGCGCCACAGCGCCACGCGCTTCCAGTTCGCCCGCTACGGCGGCGCCTGCCCCATCTGGAACATCCATGAAGCCTTCGAGACGCCGGACCGCTTCCTCGTGCAGGCCGCGGAGATGCCGGACGGCGCGCGCTACCTCTCCATCGCGCGGGCCATCACCAAGGGCGAGGCGCGTTTCGACGCCCTGCGCCTGCGCTACTCTATCGGCTTCGGCTGCGAGCTAACCTATGCGAGCGAGTTCGTCTATTCCGACGCGGTGGACCTGCGCAACCCGTCACCGCTTGTCAAGATCGGCGTGAGTTGCCGGCTCTGCGAGCGCGCCGATTGCCACCAGCGCGCCGTCCCGCCGATCGACCGGCGGATCGCCATGGATGCCAGCCGACGCAACATCATCCCCTACCAGGTCGAATAGCGTGACAAGCCAGCGGCGCGAGCGGGCAAGGACGACGGCTTGACTGCTCAGGGATTGTACTAGGTTCAGGCGGCGGATTTCGATAAGCTGAGCTTCCGCCTGAGCCCGCGGCTCTCGCGGACCAACTTAAGTTCCTTTGGCCAGCAGCGAAGGGGGGGTGAGCGAGATGGCGAAGGGCGGCGCAATCGATGATGTGACAGGCGTACCCACGTCCCATCGGAAACCATCCGGACAATCCGCGGCAACGCGCGGGCGGGAAAGCAGCCCTCCAAAGCGGTCTCTTTCCAAGATCGCATTGCGCGACAGCAGCCTTACCGGACTGTCAACCGCCGCGATTCTCGACGCGCTGCCCGAAGCGATCTACACGACGGATGCGGCGGGGCGCATCGTATTCCATAACAAGGCCGCGACCGAGTTGTGGGGCACGCATCCGAAGCTTGGACAAACCCGCTATTGCGGGTCAGTAACGCTCTATACGCCACAGGGCTCGGTACTTCCACACGACCGGTCCCCGCTCGCGGTGGCGCTCCAGGAACGGCGGGCCAATCGCGGCCACGAGATGGCCGTCGAACGGCCGGACGGCACACGCGTTCCCGTTCTCGCCTTTCCGACGCCGCTCTTCGACGAGGCAGGGGACCTGATCGGCGCGGTTAACATGCTGGTTGATCTCAGCGATCGCAAACTCGCCGATGAGGATGCGCAGCGCTACGCCGCGATCGTCGAGTCATCGGAGGATGCGATCCTGGCCAAGGACCTCGACGGCACGATCGTCAGTTGGAATCGCGGCGCGGAACGGCTGTTCGGCTACACTGCGGATGAAACGGTCGGCCGGCCGGTGATGATGCTTATCCCGCTCGATCGGCAGGACGAGGAGCCGCGGATCCTGGCGCGCATCCGCGCCGGCGAGCGCATTGACCATTTCGAGACAGTCCGGCGGCGCAAGGATGGAAGCCTGATCGAGATCTCCTTGACCATCTCGCCCGTCAAGGATGCCTCCGGCCGCATTATCGGCGCATCGAAAATCGCGCGGGACATCACGGAAAGGCGTCGCGCCGAGGAGCAGCAGCACCTCCTGATCCGCGAGATGGACCACCGGGTGAAGAACCTGTTCACGCTGGCCTGCGGCCTCGTCTCCCTCAGCACGCGCTCGGCCGCGAGTGCCAGTGAACTATCCAGAGACCTCCTGGAACGGCTGACGTCCCTCGCCCGGGCCCACGCGCTCACGGTGCCGCAGACATCACAGGCAAGCGCGCGCACCTCGCAGGTCACGACGCTCCACGCCCTCATTTCCGCGATCCTCGCGCCCTATGACCTCGCCGAGCCGTCCGGCAGGCCGCGGACTGCCGTCCATGGCGACGACATCACGATCGCAGGCGGCGCGGTTACGAGTTTCGCGCTGCTTTTACATGAATTCGCGACCAACGCGGCCAAATACGGCGCACTATCGACGCCCATGGGAACGGTGACGATCGACTGCGCCGTCGACGAGACGCGGTTGTGTCTGACATGGACGGAACGCGGCGGCCCCCCCACCGATCGCCAGAAGGAGAACACCGGCTTTGGCTATGTTCTGACCAATGCGACAGTCAGGGGACAGCTCGGGGGAGACATCGAGCGTGATTGGCAACGGGAGGGCCTTTCGATCCGCCTGACCATTGCGCGCGAACGGTTGAGCGCCTAGGTCTCAGGGCTTGGGCGCCCGCATTGATCCGATAGGCGTCGCGCAGAGAAGGGTAAGCTCCTGTGGCTCATAGAGCTGGCAGCGCCAATCTTCCCCTCCACGGAGGTCGCGTTCCGCCATGGCTCGGCCAGCGCATGACCAGGCTTGGAGCGTTGATCTCCGAGGCCATTGTCCAGCATTACGGACGAGACGAATTGCTGCGCCGGCTGGCGCATCCTTTCTGGTTCCAGTCCTTCGGTGCCGTCATGGGCATGGATTGGCATTCCTCCGGCATCACCACGAGCGTCATCGGCGCGCTGAAGCGCGGCCTCACGCCCTTGGCAGGCGAATTGGGCATCCATGTCTGTGGCGGGCGCGGCGCCCATTCCCGCAAGACGCCCGATGAACTGGTCGCGATCGGCGAGCGTGTCGGCTTCGATGGCGCAGCCCTTGCGAATACAAGCCGCTTGGTGGCCAAGGTCGACAGCGCGGCGGTGCAGGACGGCTTCGACCTCTATCTGCACGGCTTCATCGTCACGGACGAAGGATCGTGGGTCATCGTTCAGCAGGGCATGAACGGCGACCGTCGGCAGGCCCGCCGCTATCACTGGCAATCGGAAGGGCTTGAGAGCTTCCTCGATTCCCCGCATGCCGCGATCGAAGGCCGCGAACAGGGCAAGATCATCAATCTTGCCGACAGGCGCGCCGCGCCGTCGCGGCGCGACCAGCTCACACTGCTCAACGACGCCGGCCCGGACGCCATTCTGCGTGAACTCACCCGCCTCAACGACGGGCCATCCCCGAAGTCGCCTCGCCCCCAGGCTTTGCAGCCGCTTCTACCTCATCTCGACATGCCGGCCCATCACGATGTCAGACCCGCCGATGTCGTCATGCGGCGTCTGCACGGCACCCTGGCGGCGGCGGCGGATCGAGGCCCGAAGGATTTCAACGAGCTCCTGCTGGTGCCGGGCGTCGGCCAGCGCACGGTGAAAGCGCTCGCGACGGTCGCCGAGGTCGTGCACGGCACGCCTTGCCGCTTCTCTGATCCCGCCCGCTTCTCCTTCGCGCATGGCGGCAAGGACCGGCACCCCTTCCCTGTTCCGCTGAAGGTCTATGACGAGACCATCAGGGTCATGAAATCGGCCGTGGAGAAGGGACGTCTCGGCCGCGACGAGGAGCTGGCCGCCCTGAAGCGCCTCGACGACCAGGCCCGCCAGATGGAACGCTACGCGAAAGGCCCCGATTTCGGAACAATCGTTCGCAAGGAGTTCGATGAAGCGCCGCTGTTCGGCGGCCGCAGCGTATTCGGCTGGGAAAAAAACGTTAGGAATAGAAAAACCGGCGTCTGAAAGCGGCTCAAGCACCAGCTACCAGCGGCCGTTCAGACCGGCGTGGCATGGCGCCGCTCATGGTCGAGCAGCCATCTCTTGCGCGCCAGTCCTCCGCTATAACCGACAAGACCGCCATCCGCGCCGGTGAGGCGATGGCACGGAACGATGATGCAAAAGGGGTTGGCGCCATTGGCATGGCCCACGGCGCGCATCGCGGCCGGGCGCCCGATGGCTTCGGCCATGCCGGCATAGCTCAGCGTCGATCCAGGCGGCACTGTCCGCAACGCAGCCCAGACGACCGACTGGAAATCCGTGCCTCGCGGCGCGAGCGCGATGCTGTCGATCGCACGGATATCGCCGGCGAAATAGTCCGCCAGCCTGCGTTTCAAGGCGGCCGGGACGGCGCCGCGCTCCATCTCCGGCGACGCGGCCCCTCTGCCCCGGCGAAGCAGCGCCAGCAAACGCGCCTCGCAATCGGCAAAATCAGCGGCATGGAGCAACCCCTGACTGTCACTCAGGAGCAAGAAACCGCCGACAGGCGTCTCGACGGTGTCCAGGAGCAAGGGGGTGGAAGCGATGCTAGCGCGCGTCATGGAAGATGATGCCGACGGTGTGCCGCCGGCCGGAGCGGACACGGCTGACGCCATGGCGCATCTTGACACGATAGGTGCCACGGGTGCCTGTCACCGGCCGATCATTCACCGCGAAGATGACCGCATCGCCTTTGCGCAGCGGCACCACCTCCGCCCGGCTCTGCATACGTGGCCGCTGCTCCGTCAGGACGAATTCGCCGCCGGTGAAATCCTGCCCCGGCTCCGAGAGGAGGATGGCGACCTGCAACGGAAACGCGAGATCCCCGTAGAGATCCTGATGCAGGCAATTGAAGTCGCCTGGCCCATATTGCAGCAGCAAGGGCGTCGGCCGCGCCTGCCCCGCTTCATTACATTGCCGCAGAAATTCCGCATGCTCCAACGGATAACACTGGGCTATGCCGAGCTTGTCATTCCAGTGATTAGCCACCTCTGCCAGATGCGGATAGAGCTCATGACGAAGCCCAGCCAGTACAGAGGGGAGCGGATATTTGAAGTAACGATATTCGCCTTTGCCGAAACCATGACGAGCCATGTGAATATGGCTGCGGAAATGCGTCTCCTCGGGGTAGAGGGCGGCAATGTCACGGCATAATCCTGGCTCCAGGAGCGCCTCGAGCGTCGCGCAGCCCCAGGTATCGAGCGTGGTGGCGATCTCATCCCAGGCGAAGCGGGCGACATCGACATCACCCTTCGTCGCATGATGAGGCCGAGGCAGGACCGTGGCGGGCGCGGTCATTGCACGCCCTCCTTCGCGAGTAGCGCGCGTTTGCGCGCGACACCCCAGCGATAGCCGGAAAGCGCACCGTCATTGCGCACGACACGATGGCAGGGAATGGCAACGGCGATCGTATTCGCGCCGCAGGCCTGCGCGACGGCGCGAACAGCCTTTGGCGCGCCGATCCGCTCCGCAATCGCGGCATAGCTCACCGTCTGGCCAACAGGAATGGTGCGCAAGGCATCCCAGACGCGCTGCTGGAAGGCGGTGCCGCGGACGTCCAGCGGCAGGTCGATCCCGAGCGCCGGAGCCTCGACGAAGCCGACCACCCTGGCGACCATGGCCTCGAAGGCTGCATCTGCCCCGATCAGATCGGCCTTGGGAAACCGATCCTGCAGCTCGCGGACCAGATGCTCCGGATCGTCGCCCAATGTGATGGCGCAAACGCCTTTCTCCGTCGCCGCGACGAGAATGGAGCCGAGCGAGCATTCACCCACTGCGAAACGGATGGCTGTCCCCTCCCCACCACTGCGGAATCGCGTCGGCGTCATACCCAGCGCTTCATTGGACGTCTCATAAAAGCGGCTGTTTGATGCAAAGCCAGCGTCATAGATCGCTGCGGTTATGCTGGTCTGCTTGTCCCCAAGCTCATCACGCATCCGGCGCATGCGCGCCGCCGCGCCGTAGGCCCTGGGCGTGATGCCCGTAATGGTCTTGAACTGCCTATGCAGATGCGAAGGGCTCAGGCCGACGGCAGCCGCGAGCTTCTCGAGCCTGAGTGGGCTGTCCGCCGCCTCGATGAGCCGGCAGGCCCTCGCCACCAGCGCGGCATCTCGCTCCCCCCGCGGAGTGTCATCAGGCCGGCATCGCAGGCAGGGTCGATAGCCCGCGGCGGTCGCCTCCTGACCGCTTGCGAAAAACGTGACGTGGGCGGGCTTCGCGGTCCGCGCGGGACAGGACGGCCGGCAGTATACACCCGTGGTCTTCACGCCGTAGACAAAGCCGCCGTCGGCTGACACATCGCGTGTGACCACCGCCTGCCAGCGTGGATCAGACTGGGTTGCCATTCGGAAGTCCAAGCTTGCGCGATCCAAACCTTCTAGCATGACGACACCTTACATGCTGGTTCGACCGTATCGAACCCGCGTTGATGGCCAATCTGATCACCAAAAGCGGGCAAGGTCGAACGGTTGCTCTATGCCGAGAACCGTAAAACGACCCGGGGATGCTGAAACTCCGTTGCTTGCTCCTGAATTTTGAATCGCGCGCGCCCCCCCGAGGCTGGGATTCCGGCCCCCTCACATCAACGGCCCGCTGAACAAACCCGCACAATTGTCGAGCGGCTTATCGCCCGGAACAGCTAACGCTCACACACAAAGGCGATGATCGTCAGCACGAGGATCACGCCAAGGGCGATCAATAGCGCCGATACAAGGGATGTGGCTGCGAGCGTCCACGCACCCGCGCTCGCACCGGCGACGAAAGTTGCCCACGAGAGCGCGAGCAAGCCGATCTCAGGATGCCACTTCCGCGACCGCATTGCCCGTGTAGCGGCCTGTCCGAGCGCCACCAGCACGCCTGTGACGAATGTCTTGCCGACATCCGCTCCGACGATCGTGCGGTGGAGTGCGTTCTGCATGCCCATCGCCATCACCAGCGGCATCAGGCTGGCGAAACCCACGCCAACCAAGGTCAGCCCCAGGCCAGTTGCGACGAGCACCGTTTCCACCCCGAGGATCGCCCGGGTTTTCGCGGTGGGCATGGTGTCCGCGAGAAGTGTTCCGATCACCACGCCGGCAACGAAACACCCAACGACGCTTAGGATGGCGAAGACCATCGAAACATGGCCCGCCGCGAGGTTGACACCAAGACTGGTGCTGTTCCCGCTCATGAAGGAGAGGAAGAGACCGGCGAGCTTGATGTAACCCACCGCGTCCACGTAGCCGGCGAACGCCGTCAAGGCTGTCATCATGGACAGGGAAGGCCACTGTCCCCCATGTATCACCGCGCCCGAGCCCGGCCGCCCGTCCAACATCCGCTCCGTCATTCAGCAGCTCCCGTGCCCGTCGCCTTTAGCTAGCGAAAGACGGGCAAGGTTCCAATATGCCGGGGTCTGTTTCGCACGGCGGCTTAAGCCTTCCCAGGTCGCACAGGGGTGAGGCGCGGGATATCGCCAAAGCGAGCCCATCTTTTCGGTGAGCAAAACGCTCTCTCCTCCCCCACATTCTGCAGGGAAGGAAGCTCTGGC